>CAZHYA010000013.1:16991-19498 GCA_964536525.1 uncultured Bacteroidales bacterium
AGGATGGGGAGCAGGTCTTTCATCACCGAGATCTTCTTGTCGTGGATGAGGATATAGGGATTTTCATATACTGCTTCCATCTTCTCTGCATCGGTCACAAAGTAGGGGCTGATGTATCCGCGGTCGAACTGCATCCCTTCCACCACCTCCACGTGGGTTTCGATGCTTTTTGCTTCCTCAATGGTGATCACGCCTTCCTTCTTTACCTTACTCATGGCTTCGGCAATGAGTTTACCGATGGTTTCATCGTTGTTTGCCGATACGGAAGCAACCTGCTCGATCTTCTCACTGTTGTCGCCGATCTCTTTCGTTTGTGCCTTAAGGCTTTTGATAACTTGCACCACGGCTTTGTCGATGCCCCTCTTGAGGTCCATGGGGTTGGCACCGGCAGTCACGTTTTTCAGGCCGGTGGTGACGATAGACTGGGCAAGCACCGTTGCGGTGGTGGTGCCGTCGCCGGCAATGTCGTTGGTTTTGGAAGCCACTTCCTTCACCATCTGTGCGCCCATGTTTTCAACGCCATCCTTGAGTTCTATTTCTTTAGCAACAGTCACGCCATCTTTGGTGATAACCGGTGAGCCGAACGATTTTTCAATGATCACATTGCGTCCTTTGGGCCCGAGGGTGACTTTTACTGCATTTGACAGGGCATCAACGCCTTTTTTAAGGCCTTCCCTTGCTTTCAGATCAAAAATGATATCTTTAGCCATTGTAGTATTGGATTATATAGGTTAATATTTTAATTTGAATTCCTGTTAAATAATGGCAACGATGTCGCTTTCGCGCATGATCAGGTAATCCTTGTCGCCAAAACTGATCTCCGTACCTGAGTATTTGCCGTAAAGCACACTGTCGCCTTCTTTCACGGTGAGGGGTTCATCCTTTTTCCCGGGTCCAACGGCCACCACGACGCCTTTCTGAGGCTTCTCCTTTGCCGTATCGGGGATGATAATGCCGCCTGCGGTTTTCTCTTCGGCAGCGGAAGGCTCAATGACCACGCGGTCTGCCAGGGGTTTAATGTTCAACTTTGCCATTTCTTCAGTATTTTAATTGTTTAAACAAGATTTCATTCGCTATTTATGTCCGGTCACATTTTGTGCCAAACTGGAAAACAAAAAAAATGTCAGAATAATATGACATTCTGACATTCTGTTTTTTTGTCTTTACAGTGCCCTATTCGGGTTGCTGGTTGGGCGTGGGGGTAGGCATTGTCGGCACCGGAAGGGGTTCGCTTGCCCTTTCCTCTACCTGGGTTACGCTGTTTGTACTTTCACCGCCCTTAGGGATCACAAAGATGGAGGCCAGACTGAGCACAAGCAGCACTACAGCCAGTGTCCACGTGGCTTTTTCTAGGAAGTCGGCGGTTTTTCTCACACCCATATACTGGTTCGAACTTGAAAAGTTCGATGCCAGGCCACCGCCCTTGCTGTTCTGCACGAGCACAACCAGGATGATGAGTGCGCTGACCATGAGGATGAAAACAGATACGAGAATATATAAGCCCATGAGTGTAATAATTTATTTTTCAGTACTTAGTTTTTCAATTTGGGCTGCAAAGTAACGACTTTTTTCCGGGAAATTCAAACTTAATTTGCGATAAATTTCTATGGCCTTGGCAATATTGCCTTGCTGAACGTGGATACGTGCAAGCGTTTCGCTCACCAGGTCGGGTTTTTCTTCCTGGCTGCTCCTGGCCACTTTCACAGGATTGAAAAAATCGGTTCTGGGCCTGCTGATGGAGGGTTCTTCCCTGATAAACCTTTCGATGAGCTCTTTTCTTCATCCCGTGTTTCATGCTCTTTCTCTTTTTCCTCTGCAATTTCCTTCAGCCTGCTCTCGACGATGTGTTTGAGCCTTAGCAAGCGCGCTTCCTCATCCTGTTCTATCACAGGTACAATGGGTTCACTATCTGATGCCCGATGTTCAGGGCCGGCCTCAGCTTTTTCCGCAGGTGTTTCCTTCGATACATCCGGTTTCCTGTCACCGCCAGCAGGCAACGGCCTGTGCTCCTGCATCCCCCTGATCAATTCTCTCAGCCGTTTGCGGTCGGCAATATATGCTGCAGTCGTTTTCAACTCTTCTCCATACATGACATGGCCTGTTATCTTCAGGTTCAGCAGGTGAAGGATCCTGATACTCTGGCAGTAAGGAAAGTCATAAGCCAGCTTGTCGATCTCCGCAAGGGTCTCCTTGTTCAACCCCGAAGGTTCATTGATGTAGCTTATGAATTGATGCCGGTCCATGGTTCGATCTCGCTTACCAGTTCACTACTGCCTTGTCGAAAATATCCTGTACGAGGATCTCGTTGATCTGATCGATCAGCGTTTCCTGCACTTCATTGAGGTTCTGTGTGCTCGGATAATCCTCGACCGGCGATTTTACAAGTTCGTAGGCTTTCGGTAGGCTAATGCCCATCTGTGCCGACAGCTCCTGCACACTCATGGTCGTTTTCTCCATTTGCTCTTTCCTCCTTATCTTGATAGTTGTTTTGGTTTCTACATCCACCA
>CAZHYA010000014.1:0-2654 GCA_964536525.1 uncultured Bacteroidales bacterium
ATGCGAGAAATATTATGATCAATAGCGCTTTAAGTTCTAATTTATAAATATTCTAAGCTATAATAAAAGGGCCGGGGCCTTTAATTTGGCACGGGCATCAGCGGTGAATGAATTAGGTTTATTTTTACCGTGTTAAGACAGATCCATGGCCGGAATATATATCCACATCCCGTTTTGCAGGTCGAAATGCCATTACTGTAATTTCTATTCCCTCGCTTCGGTTAAGTACAGGGAGGCCTTTTCGGAAGCGCTCAGAAAAGAGATCCGGCTAAGGCGTGATTACCTTGAGGGCCAGCCGGTGCGTTCGGTTTACTTTGGCGGGGGCACCCCTTCCCTTCTGGATCCGGATGAAATTGAAAGCCTCTTCGCAGCACTTCAACAATACCACAGTATTGCGGAAGATGCCGAAATCACCGTCGAGGCCAACCCCGACGACCTGAACGAAGAATGGGTCAGGGGTATTGCCGCGGGGCCGGTAAACAGACTGAGTATTGGCGTTCAGTCGTTTTTCGATGAAGACCTGTTATACCTGAACAGGGTTCACACGGCATACCAGGCCCAGAAAGCCATCGAACTGGTCAGGAAGCAGGGGATAAACAATATCACCATCGACCTGATCTACGGTATCCCCGGGCTTACGGAGGCCAGGTGGGGAAAGAATCTCGATATTTTTTTCAACAGCGATATCCCTCATCTATCGGCATATGCCCTGACGGTTGAAGAGAAAACCGCCCTGCATGTACTCATTAAAAAGAACAAAATAGCAGCGCCCGACGAGAACGATATCATCGGCCATTACAGATTGCTGATCGAACGCACCCACGAGAAAGGGTTCGTGAATTATGAGATCTCGAACTTTGCACGGGAGGGGTTCTTTTCGAACCATAACAGCCTGTACTGGGCCGGGGGACATTACCTTGGCCTTGGCCCTTCGGCCCATTCATACAACGGCTTTTCGCGACGCTGGAACAAGCCAGGCCTTAAAGCTTATTTTGCCATGGAAGAATATTACGGCGAATCATTCGAAGAGGAGGTGCTCGATACCGACCAGCGGTTCAATGAATATGTCATGACCTCACTCCGTACGATATGGGGCTGTAACCTGGGATGGATCCGGAAGGAATACGGTGAGGCATACCTCGATCATCTCATGTCACAGGCACGTGCATACCTTGATGAGGGAAAGCTGATCATGAAAAACAACATCCTTTATCTCAGCCCGGATGGAAAACTGTTTGCCGACGGGATCTCCGCAGCACTATTCCGTTGATTATTTCTTTTTGGCAGGACAGGTGGTGTTAACACCCACCAGCGTATAAAGGCCACATGAGCCCACAAGGCTGGTGAGCAGAAAGATCCCGGCGATGATGCCAAGAATGATTGCTGCCGCTCCGCTTAAAGTGCCCATATAGATCAAAACCGCCACCACAATGGCGAGGATGACCCTGATCACCCTGTCGGCAATACCCATATTTTTTTTCATAGCTTTAATTTTTGAAGTAATAAACAATTAACCGGATAAAAGGTTTCGGCAGCACAGCCGTCAGTCGTTGCCGGTCAGCTCAAAACGCAGGTACACGGGCTGATGGTCGGAATATTCGAAATTATTGTATAGGGCCTTCACGTCGAGGATCCTGACATTGGGCGAGCAAACAAAAAAGTCGATCGTGGTGGCAGGAGTTTGTCCTGGCCGATAGGGTCCGGAAACATCCCTGTTTGTTGGATATTCCGGATCGAAGGCAACAAATTCGGGGCGCATGAAGCCATGCCGGCCCGATGGAATTTCAATGCCGAATGAAGGGTCCCCGCTACGGTAGGTCATGATTTGAAAACCAGGAGGGTTTACATTCCAGTCGCCACCGGCAATCACATAATCGCCATGGTCGTAGATGGCCTGCATGTATTCACCCAATCGTTGCAGCTGGCTGCCCCTGAGTGAACCGTCGTCGAAGGCTGAATTATGTGTGTTGATCACCACGAGCGACTTTCCGCCGGGGAGCCTGTGCCATGTCGACAAAAAGCAACGGTCGGGCATGAAGAGGCGTTCAGGCCACGGGAAATTACCCGGAAAAACAACCTTATCAGCCACTTCAGCGGGATACGATGAAAAGCTGCACAGCCCGGATACCACCCTTGCCATGGGATCCAGCAGGGGAAATGGTACGAAGGCCACATCATAGTTTTTGATGAAAATGCCCTGGCGGGAAGCAAACAGGCGCTCCAGATCAACAAACTGGTTGGTATGGTACGACCTGGTCGAAAAGGTATCTACTTCCTGGAGCAGGATGAAGTCGACACTGTCGAACGAAGATAATTTTTGCATAATACCCCGGTAATATTCATCAAATTGCTCCTTTGGCGGAGTGACCATATGGCCGCCGTCGTAAAAAAAATCGGCATCTTTTCCGAGACCGGCATAACCGATGTTCCAGCTTAAAACCGAAAAGGCTTTTTTCCCGACGGGCGGCAGGGGTTCCTGCAGGGCGTGTATGCTGATGCGCCCCGTCTGGGGCCGGTAGTCGGTAAGGGTGTTAATGACCAGGATGACAGAGAAATATAAGACGAATGCAAGAAATATTAGAACAATAATCTGGAGGCTTCCCATTAGCTTGCGATTCATGGTAATCGTGATGTTTTTATAAAAATAGACAAAT
>CAZHYA010000014.1:2664-19220 GCA_964536525.1 uncultured Bacteroidales bacterium
ATTACTTAATTTTATCCCGTTAAACCAATCCTGTGCAGATATGGCCATACTGGGTACGATCATAAAACGAGCATATGAACTGAGAAGTATCCCGATAGAGATCCGCAGGAAAAAAGATTGTTACCAGGCTCAGGATAAGGTTCTCCGGAAATTGCTGACCAAGGCACAAAATACCGCCTTCGGGGAGCATTACAACTTTGCCAGGATCCTGAGGCAGAAAGACTTAAAGAAAAGCTTCCAGGAGAATGTCCCTACCTTCGACTACAATTCGATGTTCAGGAAGTGGTGGTACAGGGCACTCAATGGAGAGGGCTTTGTGAGCTGGCCGGGGAGGGTTAAATATTTTGCCCTGACTTCCGGTACCTCGGAAGCATCGAGCAAGCACATCCCCGTTACGGGCGACATGATCAGGGCCATCAGGCGTGTCAGCATCAGACAACTGATCTCAACGGCCAGGTATAAATTCCCCATCGAATTTTATGAAAAGGGTATCCTGATGATTGGTGGAAGCACGCACCTCAATTATAACGGAACCTATTATGAGGGCGATCTTTCAGGGATCTCGGCAGGGAACATCCCGTTTTGGTTTCAGCATTTTTACAAACCCGGAAAACGCATTTCGCGTGAGCGCGACTGGGAAACAAAGCTGGATGAGATCATCCGTTCCGCCCCGGATTGGGACATCGGTGTGATCGTTGGGGTTCCCGCATGGATACAGATCATCCTCGAAAGGATCATCGATCATTACAAACTCGACAACATCCATGATATCTGGCCCGACCTCTCCGTATATGTCCATAGTGGCGTGTCGTTCGAGCCCTACGTCAAGAGTTTCGAAAAACTTTTTGGCAAACCCGTCATCTTCAATGAGTCGTACCTTGCCTCCGAGGGATATATTGCATACCAGAACAGGCTCGACAAAAGAGTGATGCAGCTTGTCGTCGATAATGGTCTTTATTATGAGTTTGTTCCTTTTAACGACGAAAACTTCGATTCAGAAGGTAACATGGTGGAGAACCCCGGGGCGAAAACTTTGGGTGAAGTGGAGGAAGGGCAGGAGTATGCCCTCTTGCTTTCGAACTGCGCCGGGGCCTGGCGTTATCTGATCGGAGATACGATAAAGTTCATTTCGAAAGAAAACTGCGAAATTGTCATCACTGGCCGTACCAAGCATTTTCTTAGTCTTTGCGGGGAGCACCTTTCGCAGGAAAACATGAACATGGCAATTAAGATGCTGCAGGACGAGCATAATATCGAAATCCGCGAATTTACCGTTGCCGGCTTCCGGTACGGGAGCATGTTTGCCCATAAATGGTACCTGGGCACCGACGATAATATAGATGCAGAAGTGGCTTTGGCCAACATTGACGGATATCTGAAAATCCTTAACGACGACTATCGCGTGGAACGCATAGCAGCCGTGACGGATGTTTTTTTGGAGATCCTGTCACCCAAAGCTTTCTCCAACTGGATGAAAATTCATGGGAAGGAAGGAGGAGCCAACAAATTTCCCAGGGTGCTGAAGGGAGAAAAATACGAACAGTGGGAAGCATACCTCAAAGAATTTAAAACAGGCAGCAGATGATCACGCCAATCTGGGAAGGGATCATACTCGGGTTAACCCTGGCATTCCTTTTTGGGTTTGGACCGGCTCTGTTCGCCCTCATCCAGACAAGCATACACCGGGGTTTGCTGGCCGGATTCCAAATGGCTTTTGGCATCTTCCTCAGCGATGTGACGCTGGTTACCCTGTGCCTTTTCGGAGCCCTTCAGATCATCAACGAAACACCCGAGAACCAGCTTTTTTTTGGCATCATCACGGGTATCATCCTGATCTTTTTCGGCATATTCACCTTTACGAGAAAAGTTAAGATCGCCGAAGAGAATGAAGGGGTGGATGAAAAGTCAATCAACCCCGTCACCTTCATCCTCAAAGGATTCTTCCTGAACTTTACCAATCCTTTTGTCTGGCTCTTCTGGATATTGTGGGTGGCTACGATCACTTCAAATTACAAAGGCGACACCTATTCCGTAATCGTCCTGTTTTCAACCACCCTGCTGGTGATCCTGGCCACCGACATGCTAAAGTGTTTCGGAGCATACAAGATCAAGCGCTACATCACCCCCCATTTCATACAGTGGATCAACTGGGTGGCCGGCGCCGGACTCTGCATATTCGGAATCTTTATGGTGATCCGCGCCATAATAGAATTTTATTAATAACGATTCATACTCTACGTCATGAAAACAAATTTGCAAAAAAACTGGTGGCTGCTCACCGTTAACGGCGCCTTGGCCATATTGTTCGGGGGCCTTGCCCTGTTTGCCACCGAAACCCTGATGATCAGCATTTCAATGTATTTTGGCTTGCTTGTGCTCGTCGGGGGACTGCTGTTGCTGCTGGGCGCCTTTGACCAAAAGAGGAAAGAAAAAAAATATTCCATGATGCTGGCCCAGGCCCTCATTGCCATCATCATAGGCATACTCATCATGGTCTTTCCCGGGAAAACGCTTAAACTGTTCCTGATCTTCGTGGGCGTATGGGCGGTACTTCTGGGATTGTTGAAGATCTATGTGGCGGTTGCGCTGAAAAAAATGAGCGAATTCCGCTATGTTATGATCTTCGGAGGCATCATCATTGTTGCCATCGGCCTCCTGTTGCTCCTCAACCCTGCGTTTGTGGCCGGACTGGTGCTCAAGATCGTGGGCGGCGTTTTTGTGGTGGTAGGGATGATGCTGGTGTATTTCTCCTTCGTTGTGAAGAATGCCAAAACCGAGTAGCGCATATTTCCGGTCCGCAACCCAATACAATTTATCATGGAAACTAAATTTTTCAAAGGCTGGTGGACCTACACCATCAAGGGCGTATTTGCCATTGCCTACGGGCTGGTGGCCCTTCTTGTCAACAATGCCTCCACCGACTGGCTGGTGCAGCTATTCGGGGGCTTTTTGATCCTGGGCGGGATCTTCCTGCTGGGGGGTGCCATTTTTCATCTTGTACGCCGAAAAAAATGGGGCTGGTGGTTTTTCGAAGGACTAACCGATCTTGTGATCGGGGTGCTGATCCTTGCGTATCATAATATTTACGCTGATCTCGGGATTTTTGTGCTGCTCGTGGCCATCTGGGCCATAGCCGTGGGTTTCAACCATTTATTTTCGGCCATGATGGCCGGAAAGGAGGTCAAAACCCGATGGATGCTCCTGGTTAATGCGGTAATCGCGATAGCGGCCGCTTTCATGTTTTTCTTCAACCCCTTCGAAGCCATTGAAGACAGCCTGCACGTGATCGGTATCTTCGCCATCGTGTATGGGACATTTATCTTACTGTTTTCGTTTGGGCTGAAAGAGGGTTAGGAAAGACCGATATCACGGCCCTGCGAACTCTTATCGGGCTGATCAGCATGCAAGCCTCAGTCCTCAAATTTTATATCCTTGATATTCAACTGGATGCTCTTGTTGCCGTTCCATTCGTTTTCTTCAATATGGTAACAGGCGCTGAACTGCCGGCCTTCCCTGATCTTGTCGAATTGGTGTCCCTGCTGGAATGCAATGGCCGAAAAGGGAAAGCCTGAAATATCGGGGTGCACCACCTCGAGTTTGAGATGGTTTTTCCCGACCACCCGGGCTTTACCGGTATCAACCAGGCCGTGAGTGGCAAACTGGGGAGAGAGGTTGCCAGGCCCGAAGGGTGCAAACTGACGCAGTATCCTGAAAAAGCGTGAACTGATGTCGCGCAGGACGATCTCCATATCAATTTCGATCTCAGGGATCAGTTGATCATGTGTGAGATGATCATTTACATAATCCCTGAAGCAACTCCTGAAGCGTTCAAAATTCTCCTCCTTCAACGAAAGCCCTGCAGCATATTTGTGACCTCCGAAATGCTCAAGATGGTCACTGCAGGCATCCACGGCATCATACACGTCAAAATCCTTGATCGACCTTGCCGATCCGGTGATGAGGCCATTGGAATAGGGAAGAACGATCGTGGGCCTGTAATAAGTTTCGGTAAGGCGGGAGGCCACAATACCGACCACCCCTTTGTGCCAGTCGGGATTGTAAACCACGGTATATTTGGCCTCGCGCATCTCCTCATTTTCGCCGATCATCTGCAGGGCCTCGGTAGTGGCGCTGAGGTCAAGGTTTTTCCTTTCATCGTTGAGCGTATTGATCTTATGGGCGATCTGAAGGGCATTATCATAGTCCTCCTCGATCAGCAGTCTCACCGAATTTTTGGCGCTCTCGATACGGCCTGCAGCATTGATCCTGGGTCCGACCATAAATACCAGGTCGCTGATCGTGAGTTCCTTGTCGAAAATATATCCCTGTCCGGTATTCAGGGAACGTTTAACATTGCCTACCAGCAAAATGGCCTCGATCCCAGCCCTGGGATTCCTGTTCAGGAGCTCAAGGCCGAAGTGGGCCAGGATCCTGTTTTCGCCCGTGATAGGCACAATATCGGAGGCGATACTTACCACGACCAGGTCGAGAAATGAGATCAGCTCGCTGAATGCAATCCCGTGTTGACGGGCATAAGCCTGAACAAGTTTAAACCCCACTCCGCAGCCCGACAATTCCTTGAAAGGATAAGGGCAGTCGCTCCTTTTGGGGTCGAGCACGGCACATGCCTGCGGGATCTCGTCGCCGGGGCGGTGATGATCGCAGATGATGAAATCGACATTGCGTGCTGAGGCATACCTGGTTTTTTCGATAGCCTTGATGCCACAATCCAGTATGATCATGAGGGAGCATCCGTTTTCGACGGCATAGTCAATTCCACGGAATGATATTCCATAGCCTTCGGCGTCCCTGTCGGGGATATAAAAATCGATGTTGCTGTAAAAACGTCGCAGGAAAGTGTAAATGAGTGCAACCGCTGTGGTGCCGTCAACATCATAGTCGCCGTAAACGAGGATCCTTTCGCCACCTTCCACAGCCCTGGAGATGCGCTCGATGGCCTTATCCATGTCTTTCATGAGAAAGGGGTCGTGAAGGTCGTCGATGCTGGGCCGGAAATATGCCCTCGCCTCCTCATATGAACCTATTCCCCGCTGGGCCAGCAGGTTTGACAGGTTATGGTCAATGCCCAGTTCCTCCGAAAGCCGCTTTACAAGACTTTCATCCCCCTGCTCCCTGATAATCCATCGTTTTTCCATCGGCTCGTTTTCGATCGTAAATATACGCATTTATTCCCCTTGGAATGAGGATAAATTCAGCCTTATTCATATCATGGTCACCTTAAGTGATTTACATCCGACACCTGAATAACCACGGTTTTACCGGGCCATATCTGTCGGGTCAATTCAGGAGATGACCTGCAGCCTTTAAGGGGTTTTGGCAGCGTTCCTAACTGCCGGAAAACCCAAAGGCCCCTGAATATTTATACCCGAAAAGCGAAAATGTCGCACTTTTTATTAAAAAAATTTCGTAGGCGCTGCCTTGGCGATACAAACCCCTGATCCGCTTCAGGGGTTGACGGCCTGCTGTTACTACAATACTTCGAACCTGCCGGCGTCCTGCCTGATAAAAATAAACAACAGTATGGTAAATGCCCAGAGCGAGGATCCGCCGTAGCTGATGAACGGGAGGGGAATGCCGATAACCGGCAGCAGTCCGATGGTCATGCCGATGTTTACCGCAAAATGGAAGAAGATGATAGCAGCCACTCCGTATCCGTATACCCTGCTGAAATTCGATCGCTGGCGTTCGGCCATTTTGATCAGTCGCAGCAACAGGGCCATGAAGAGGGCAATAAGTGTGAATGATCCCAGGTATCCCCATTCTTCACCGATGGTACAGAAAATAAAATCGGTGTCCTGTTCAGGAACGAAATCGTATTTTGTCTGGGTGCCCTGAAGAAAGCCTTTGCCTGTTATGCCCCCTGAGCCGATGGCGATTTTAGACTGGTGCACATTGTAACCTGCCCCCTTCAGATCCAGTTCTTTTCCAAGCAAAACGTTGATGCGTGATTTCTGGTGTGGTTCGAGGAGGTTCTCGAAAGCATAATCAACAGAATACACAAAACCCGACGCAAGGATCAGCAGGGCAATGAGTGAGAGCACGTTTTTTTTGTTGCGTCGCATGAAATAGAACAGGATCAAGGCCGCCAGCAGGAGAAACCCAATGATGTACAGTTTATTTAAAAGAAGCGTTATAACGAAAAGTATGGCTACGGCCATGCCGATGAGCAGGATATTTCCCGTGAGCCCTTCGCGGTAGAGCACCAGGATGAAGGCTGCATAAACGAGGGCCGACCCGGTATCGTTCTGCAGGAATACGAGCGCTGACGGAAGGAGGATCAGCAATGAAGCAATAACCTTTGTACGGAGCCGCCTCAGCGACACATTGAACGTGCTCAGGTACCTGGCAAGGGCAAGGCAGGTGGCGAATTTGGCAAACTCGGCTGGCTGTATGGCAACCCCCCCCAAATGGAACCACGACCTGGAACCGGCAATCTCAATGCCCGCAAGAAGCACGCCGACAAGGGATATGATACTAAGGCCATAAATAAGGTAAGCAAAGGTGGAGAAGAACGATGCATCGATAAGGATGATGATCAGGGCGATGCCTATGGCCGCGAAGATCCAGATCAACTGCTTTCCGTAGCGTTGCGAGAAATCAAAAATGCTGCTGTGGTCCTCGTTGTAAACGGCTGCATAAATATTGATCCATCCGATCAATGTAAGTCCCAGGAAAAGGAATACCGTGATCCAGTCGATATGCTGTAATATGCCCTGTCGTTCCCTCACTGTTCAGCTATCATGTTTTCATTGATGATCCGCGCTTCCACATGTTTCCTGCCGACCTCGCCCAGCAGGTATTTCTCGATCAGGAGTGTGGCTATGGGGGCTGCCCAGGTTGATCCAAAGCCTGCGTTTTCGACGATCACCGACAGCGCGATCTTTGGATCGTCGTAAGGGGCAAAGGCGATGAACATGGAATGATCCTTGCCATGGGGGTTTTCCACCGTTCCCGTTTTCCCGCATACGAGCACCGAATCAAGCCTGTACCAGCGTGCAGTGCCGTGCTCGCCCTCAAAAACATCAAGCATGGCCTTGCTGATGAAATCAAAATGTTCAGGGGCAACGGAAGTATATTGCTTTTCCACGAATTCGTGAACGGGATTTTCATCATCGTCAATGGCTTTAAGGATGTGGGGGCGATAGTAATATCCCCTGTTTGCGATGATCGCCGACATGTTGGCAAGTTGCAGGGGAGTAACCAGGATCTCTCCCTGCCCGATGGCCAGGGAACGGATCGTTAATGCCCGCCAGCGTCCGCTGCCATAGATGTTGTCGTAGTATGCCGCTGTTGGGACGTTGCCCCTTACCTCAAAGGGAATATCCGTGTTGAAACGTTTACCGAAACCGAAACTCAACACATGATCGCGCCAGTGAATGAATCCGGTAGAATCGTGCCCGTACGACGGGTTGGTAATGATCGAGCGGTAAACATTCCAGAAATAGGGGTTGCAACTGTTCTGGATGGCAGCGTTGAGCCTCAGGGGGGTCTCGTGGTAGTGCGTACACTTTATCGGCCTGCTTTCGGGGCCGTCGCAATGGTACTGTGTGGCCGGAAATAGCACCTTTTCCTGCATGCCGACAAGGGCATTCACCATTTTGAAGGTCGAGCCCGGGGGGTAAGTGCCCATGATGGCCCGGTTCATGAGCGGCTTAAGCAGATCCTTGTTGAGGCGGCGGTAATTTTCGCTTCTGGTTCGGCCAACAAGAAGGTTGGGGTTGTAGGTAGGCGATGTAACCAGCGCCAGTATCTCACCCGACGAAGGTTCAATGGCCACGATGCTGCCAACCTTGTTCTGCATGAGCAACTCTCCGTATGCCTGCAGCGTGGCGTCGATGGAGATTTGAAGGTTTGACCCCTGCACGGCCGAGGTGTCGTAGCGCCCGTCGGAAAACGATCCTTTCTCGCGGTTGAACACGTCGACCATCACGACACGAAGCCCCTTTTCTCCTCTCAGGATTTTTTCATACGACCGTTCGAGGCCGCTTTTACCGATATAGTCGCCCTGTGTATAATAGGGGTCTGTATCAAGATCGGCCCTGTCAACTTCTCCGACATATCCGAGAAGATGCGCCGCAATAGGCTCGGAGTACTTTCTGAGGCTGCGCGCCTGTACATAAAATCCGGGGTATTTATAAAGTTTTTCCTCAAGGTAGCCGTAATCCTCCCTGGAGATCTGCTCGAGAAACAGCGAGGGCTTGCGGTATGAATATTTTTTTGTTTTTTCGAGCCTCGACAGGAAATCGGGCATGTCAAGATGCAGCAATGCGCATAGTTCAGTGGTATCGAAGGCTTCAAGCTGGCTGGGAACGAGCATGAGGTCGTAGGCAGCCTCATTGTAGACCATCAGTTTGCCGTTCCTGTCGTAGATGAGGCCCCTGGCAGGATATTCGGTCACGTAACGAAGCACATTGTTCTCGGCCGAGAGTTTGTACTCGTTGCTGAGGGCCTGAAGCATGAATAACCTGACCGCATAAAGGATGCCTACCAGGATAAATATGGCAATGACGACAAACTTACGGTTCTGATAATCGGTCGATATCATGGGAAACTGGCTGCTACGACAAAATTAGATGAAATTCGTGAAACCCTGCCAATCACCGGTAATATTATCGGCCTGTTATGAGCTGGCAGCGTCAGGCGGTACCGCTATGCCCGAACCCCCCCTGGCCACGCTTGGTATCGTTCAGTTCATCTACTTCCAGCCATTCGGCTTTTTCATGGCGGGCAATGACCATCTGGGCAATGCGTTCACCGTCGTTCACCGTGAATTCATCCTTTGAAAGGTTTACAAGGATGATCTTGATCTCGCCACGGTAATCGGCATCGATGGTGCCTGGAGTGTTCACCAGGCTGATCCCCTTTTTCACCGCCAGCCCGCTGCGGGGCCTGATCTGAGCCTCATAACCTTCAGGCAGCTCGATGTAAATGCCTGTCGGGATGAGCGCCCTTTCCAGGGAGCCGAGGCATACGGATTCATCAAGATTGGCACGCAGGTCCATGCCTGCCGACAGGGCAGTTTCATAGGCTGGAAGGGGGTGCCTGGAATGATTAACGATCCTGACTTTCATAACATAATAATATTCATAATTTGAAATTAACGAAATTCGCTGGCATATCTTTTCCTTTCCATAAGATAGGCAATGAAGATAAACAGCCCTAAATAAAACGCGTGGAGCAGGTAACGGTATGCACCTTCGGCAATGCTAAGATTTTCGGCGATGAAATAAATACCAAACGCAAGGGCGAAATAAATGAAAATACTGCCAAGGTCGTAATGGATCATGTAGTATTTTCTCCCCCAGAAAAACGACATCACCACCATGCTGAAATAACAAGCAAGGTGAGCCCATGCGGCACCTGTATATCCGTATTCGGGCACCAGCAAAATGTTTAGGATGATGGTGATAACCGCTCCCGTAAAAGCGATAACGGCCCCGAAACGGGTTTTGTCGGTCAACTTATACCAAACTGAAAGATTATAGAATATGCCAAGAAGCAGATTGGCCATGAGGATAACAGGGACAATGGCCAGGCCGGTTCTGAAGTCGGCGCCGATAAAATGCTTTACCAAGTCGAGGAACAGGGTTACCGAAAGAAATATCAGCAAACAGAAAATGATGAAATACTTCATCACTGAAGCGTACAGATTTTTGGCATTTTCTTCTTTGGCGTGAGCGAAAAAGAAGGGCTCGGCGGCATAGCGGAACATCTGGATGAACAGGGTCATAAGCACTGCAAGCCTGTAATTGGCTCCGTATATCCCCAGCTGTCCCAGCACATAGTTATCCTTGTCGACTATATCCCCTGGCACGGTGATCAGAAACTTGAACAGGACCTTGTCCGATACTTCGTTGATCATGCCGAACAATCCTACCATGAGCAGCGGAAAACCGTATGAAAGCATCTTCTTCAGCAGCGTGCGGCTGAATATGAAGGATGTTTTAATGATATCGGGAAGCAGGAGCACCAGGGTGACGAGTGTGGCAATAAGATTGGAAATGAAAGCATATCCAACGCCGATTGACGGATCGTATATGGTGCTGATCAGGGATTCGGGATTATCCTTGAGGAACCATGGGCAGAAGAGCAGGAAGAAGAAATTAAAGAAAATATTCACGGAAACGTTGGCGATCTTGATCCAGGCAAAGCGAAACGCCCTGTTCTGCTGGCGCAGACGGGCAAAAGGGATGGAAGTGAACGCGTCTGTGCCGACGATTACGGCGAAATATACGATGTATTCGGGATGATCGGCATACCTGATCATGCTGGCAATGGAACCTGAAAATATGCTTGCGATGATGATGAATAAGGAGGACGTGATAAACAGGGAGCCCAGGGCCGTGGAAAACACCCTGTCCTTGTTCCGCTCCGATTCGGCGAAACGAAAGAATGATGTTTCCATCCCATAGGTAAGCACCACCAGGAGAAAAGCAACATAGGCATATAGTTCCGTAACGATGCCGTATTCGCCTTCGGCAAAAATGCGCGTATAGAAGGGCGTGAGCAGCAGGTAGTTGAGGAGGCGGGGAACGATGGTGCCCATGCCGTAAACAGCCGTCTGGCCTGCTAATGTTTGTAGTGGCTTCAAGGATCTATTTGCGCTTTGTGTGCAAATGTAAGCAGTTAAATCAATTTTAACAGGGCGGGTACGATTAAGTTAGCAACACGGCGATTGAAAAGGCCGGTGTCAGGGGCCTGTTGCCGGAAGCCTGACGATGAAAACGGTGCCGCTTCCAGGCCTTGATTCGAAATCCACACTGCCTCCGGCATCTTGCACAATGCTCCTGACCAGGGCTAAACCGAGGCCCATACCGCTTGATTTGGTGGTGAAACTGGGCGAGAAGATCTTGTCGACCATATCGACGGGGATGCCGGGGCCGTCGTCTTCGACGCGGATAACGTATTGATCCTTTTCCAGATGGAGACTGATGCTGATCATCCCCCGACTCTCGGGGCCTATGGCCTGAACGGAGTTCTGGATAAGGTTGTTGAACACGCGAATAAGCTGGTTTTTGTCGGCCATCACCATTGCCGGTGCATGCGCTTCGTACCGGAATGAGAAAGTGATGTTCTCGATATCGGAAAAAAGGTGCAGCGATTTGCCAATGACTTCAGAGAGATCGATCATTTCCTCATTTTTCTGGGGCATCTTTGCAAAATCTGAAAACTCACTTGCTATTGCTGAAAGCGTATCGATATGTTCAATGATCGTATTGGTGAATTTGCGGAGACGCTCATCCCAGTCGGGCGAGTTTTCGTCCCAGGCTTTTTGCAGGTACTGCACGCTCAATTTCATGGGCGTGAGTGGATTCTTGATCTCGTGCGCTACCTGTTTTGCCATTTCGCGCCAGGCGCTTTCCCTTTCGGATCTGGCCAGGAGCAACGCACTTTTTTCAAGCTCGTCAACCATCCTGTTGTATTCGGCCACCAGGGTTCCGATCTCGTCGTTTCGCGACCATTTGATCTTTTCATTTACCCCTCCAAGCGAAAGGTTCCTGATCTTTTCGCGTATCAGCTGCAACGGCCTGGTGGTAAAACGGGAGATGAGCAGGGCAATGAATATGGCTACGGCAATGAGCAGCACATAGGCATTCAGGAAGGCGTTGAGAAAATAGGATATCTCGGTCTGTAGTTCCGTCTGGCGTGCGAAATAGGGAAGGTTGAGATAGGCAACCACCTCGTTGCGCGCATTCATAAAGGGCACGTAGGCCGAAGAGTATTCCTGGTCGCCAATGGTTTCGGTATGAATAAACAGGAGTTTTTTATCAATGGTGAGGGTGCGGTAGGCTTCTGCATTCATGCGGGCAGAGATCAGCTTTTTCTGGAATATTTCGGGTCGTGAAGAAGCAAGCAGCCTGCCCCTGAGATCATAAAGGTTGATATCGGAGAAAAATACCTGCGAGAATTTGATAAGCAGGTTGCTAAGATAGTCTTCCATATCGGGTGTGATGTGCTCAGCTCCCGAAAGCTTATGCTCGAGCTCTATCAGCACTGAATGCGTTTTTTCGCGCAGGATCTGGTCGTTTTTCGTGGAGTTGAGATTAATGATATAACTGACGGAAATATAGCCGACAAAGATGAATGAGATGATGATGAGGGCGATGATATACAGCTGAAGCCGGTTCCTGAAATTGAGCCCCAGGTGTAAACGTGTGAAAGGAAAGCTCACCATGAAGAGGAAGATCAGGATAAAAAAGGTGAAGAACAGAAGGAGGTATGAGAATGGCGCCACGATCTCGATCAGGCTTTCTTCCTCCCTGCTGATGATCAGGTATTCGTTCGCATCAATACGGCTAATATAATGGGCGAAGTTGTTGTGATCGAAGAATGTGCCGGCCTCCTCATCGGCATACCGCTCGAAATTTGTGCTGTAAGGGTAGTCGCCATACTTGAAGACCAGCTTTCCGTTGATATAGCGGGCATATGAATAATTTTCGATACCGGAAAAGGTTTGCACGTTCTCATCGATCAGCAGCTCGGGGTAGCCCAGTCCCTCTTCGGGGAAGAAAAAGGAAAAAAGCTCGAGGTAGAGATTGACCGTATCACGGCCATCGTTCAGCACATAGGTTTGTTTCGAAAGATAGTTGCACAGTCCTGCATCATTGCTGTACCTGTAGAGATCGTCAGTGGGCGTGGACTTTTCTACATTCGAGATGATATCGCCGAAATATTCATTACAGTTCATGATGTAGCCTTCGGGCTGGATGATCAATGACCTTTCGGGGGTGCAGATGGTTACCATGTATTCGTATTTGCGCAGCCTGTCTGACAGGTAGGCTTCTTCAATGTATTCTACCGCCCAGTCTTCGTTATCAAGACTGTAAGGCGCCTGTGAGAGGAGTTTAAGCAGGAGCGTATCCTGTCTCATCTCATCGGTCATCGTACGGAAAATATATTCGGTAAGGGGATCTTCACCGCCGGCAAGTTCTATGGACAGGAGCATCCGCTGGCCCGTCTCCTTTTTATTGTTGTAGGTGGAGAGGATCGCCGTACTGATGATGGCGAAAAGAAAGAGGTAAACCAGGACGTTCGAAAAGCTTGTTTCATCGATGCGCGAACGCGGGTAGGAAAGGAAGAAGAAGGTGATGGCGTAAATGAAAAGCGGGATAAAAAGCGGAAAGCTGCAATCGTGTACAAGCCTGCAGGTCAGGTAGTAAACCAGCGTAGCAATCAGCAGCAGGGCAAAATAAGTTGATATTTTTCTGCAGGAATAGTAAAATGCCAGGCCGAGCAGGCGAAATGAGATTAGAAAGAACGAGAACAGGAGGATGGCAAAGACGCCCAGCGCCAGGAATGATTCAGCTGAAAGAAAAAATATCTGGTTGAGGTTGAGCGAATAGGAGGCATCGATCACGAGGCTTTCGGCCGCCCAGAGGAAAAGTCGATAGAAGATGAAGACATGCAGGAAAAGGGAAAAGATCAGGAAATAGCGGCCTGCAGGCGTATGTTTTTTTCTTGATTCGGCATGCCTGAATGAAAGGAAAAGCACATAGGCGATCGATAGCAATGCCAGTGCATTGAACAGAAAATCGCCCATGGAGGGAAAGTAATCGGAGGCTGCAAACGATCCCGGTTCGAAAAGATGGCTGTTGTAGAGGCTGGCCGGAAGTTTGAGGAAGAACATCAGCACGCGCAAGAAGATAACATCCAGGGAATAGGCTATGACCAGCAGCAGTTCAGCGCGAAAGAATGGTTTGAACAGGAGATAGACATGGTATAGAAATGCGTTTAGCGACAGGAATGCAAGGGCGTAGATGAGCAACAGGATATAGGCCGGGAGTTTTCCGGGGATGTGACCGGCGGGTGGTGAAATTGAAAACAGGAACTGCCCCTGATGGTCATATACCGGGTAAGGGCCTTCAGCGAAAGAGATCCCGGTATTGCCCGGAAGCCGGAACCCTTTCTGGAAGCGGTTTTCAAGATAGTCATTCTGGTAGGGATAATTTCGTTTGATGAGGATCAGTCCGGCGATGCGCACCTCCTGAACAAGGGTATCGCGGTAAAGGTAAAACCCATTGGGAAGGACGATGGCCATGCCATTTTTGAACGAGGGATCGTGCCGTGGCGGCATCGGGGCGGAATTGTCTGACCAGTATTCGAGCGAATCGTTGCGGTAAATGAAAAAGAAAAATGCGAAGCCCTGATCGTCGGCTGTGCGAATGATCGAGTCGGCCTGAAGGATATTTTCATGATACGATGGCGATGCCAGCGAATCGATCCTTGATCGCAACATATCGTCGGCCCTGAGCAGGTCGTGGCGGAACCGCTCTGCGATAAAAACGGGATCGCTTGTTTTTTTGATCCACGACTCATATATAAGCGCTGTTAATATAAAAATGCCAGTGAGCAGCAGATAGAACAGGTACCTTTTATTCCAATCCCGTTTTTTATCAAAATAGTCAGTTAACATATTGAATGTCAAATAAATAAGACAAGAATCAAAATAAGGCCTTCTGGCGAACAAAAACCCCTTGGAAGGGTTAGGGTTCCAAAACAGGGTATTCGTGCGTCTGCGGGCACGAAAAGGGCTTATTTCGACTTTTTAAATATATATATATTACTCGAATAATTACCTTGCGAAAAGCGTGCCGAAAAATTTGATCTCAATCCGTTCATCAATGCTAAAAAGAAATGTTGCTTTCCGGATTTATATTTCTGGCTCAGGAGTGAGATATAGAATGCATCGAGCGTCATCGGCCTCGTTTTGATGAGGATGAATCCGTGCCTTTGCATCAGGCTTGTGATGCTGTAGTGGTCGAAATGATAAATGTGCCGGGGAACATCCCATGCAGCCCAGTGGGCACCGTATATTTTTGCATCAAGCGCTTTATGGTTGGGCACGGCAATGAAAAGCGTGCCATCATCTTTCAGTAATTCATGAAACTTGCGGATCCGGTCGGCAAGCGGATAGATATGTTCGAGCACATGCCAGAGGCTGATGGCATCGAGCGAATGTTTATTGATCGCCTGCAGGCCATCTTCATCATTAACCTCTGATTCGATTTGTTCAATGGCCTTTTCGCGGGCTTGTTGATTTGGTTCAATGCCCTTGCAGCTGAATCCCGACCGTTGCATAAGGCGCAGGAAATCGCCGGTTCCGCAACCATAGTCGAGCAGGGAATTTCCTGTTGAGTATTTTTTAACGATGCCTCGCTTGTACGACAGGGTATAGCGGCGCGAGAGGTGGAAGAGGTAATTGATCAGGCCGGAAGCGGTTTTTGAGTGCGACACGTAGGCCGATGAATCGTAATAATGGGATATCCGTTCCGGAGACGGCCTGGGGTTGGTAAAAAGCAAGCCGCAGGATCTGCATTTGTCGATGGCGAAGATTTCGCCGGTTACGAAATGGTCGGTGCATTCTAATCTTTGTTCAAAATCGCTTGAGGCGCAGCCGGGACAAGTGGTCAGGGTTTCTTTTTCCATGGTTTCACGTGGAACGTTGCGACAAAGATATGGGAAAATTGTGGCCGCCCGAATGAGCATAAAGCAAGAAATTAGGGTCCATGGGTTCCACGTGGAACAATCAGGGCTGTGAAACTCCAAAGTCACGAGAACCCGGTAGAAACATGTTCCTCAGTAAAATTATAGGTATTAAGCCCTCCGGCTTCGTTGGGAGTGTTCGACGAACAGATTTCAGTTCGCTCCACTTCTAAAATCCGAGTTTCACGAATAAAGGCTCAGTTTCCAAGGTAAATGGCGAGCACCGAAATGTCGGCCGGCGAAACACCGCTGATCCTGGCGGCCTGCCCGATGGTTCGGGGACGGATCCTGCTGAGTTTTTCGCGGGCCTCAAACGAGAGGGATGTCAGCTGCTGGTAGTCGATGTCGTCCTTAATCGCGACTCCTTCGAGTTTGCCGAGTTTATTGGCCAGGTCCCTTTCCTTGTCGATATACCCCTGGTATTTGATCCTGATCTCAGCCTGCTCAATGATCTCGTCGGTCAAACCCTCCAGTCCGGAAATGAATTCCGATAGATGCCCGATGTTGCCGATCAGCTCTTTGATATGCAGTTGCGGCCTGAGCAGCAGGGCATCGATCTTCACCTTTTGTTTGAGCACGTCGGTGCCTTTATCTTCCAGCAGGGCATTCACCTCCGAGGGATCGGCACTGTGCTTTTTACAGAACCGGATCATACGCTCGAGCAATTTTTCCTTCTGCTTCACCATCTGCAAACGCTCATGACCGGCAAGTCCAATCTCATGGCCAAGCGGGGTCAGGCGCAGGTCGGCATTGTCCTGCCGCAGCAGGATGCGGTATTCGGCCCGTGAAGTGAACATGCGGTAAGGTTCGTCGACCCCCTTGGTGATAAGATCGTCGATCAACACGCCGATATAGGCATCGGACCGCCCGAGAATGAAATCCGGAAGCCCGTTAAGTTTACGATGTGCATTGATGCCGGCCATCAATCCCTGGGCCGCAGCCTCCTCGTAACCGGTCGTGCCATTGATCTGTCCGGCAAAATACAGATGCTCCACCAGCTTGGTCTCAAGCGTGTAACCCAGTTGCACAGGCGGAAAGTAATCATATTCGAT
>CAZHYA010000015.1:0-396 GCA_964536525.1 uncultured Bacteroidales bacterium
GAAAACATTGCAACGCCGCGACAGGAATTTGCTCAGCGGCTGGTTCTGCGGCTCTCTCTTTATCGCCTTGTTCCTTTCAATGTACATCTTGACCCCCACATATACCAGATAGGCACCGAAAATGTAAAGGATCCATTCGAACCGGTAGATGAGGGCGGCCCCGGCAAAGATGAAGATGAAACGCATGATGATGGCACCCAGGATTCCCCAGAAAATCACCCTCTTATAATCCGACTTCCTGACTGAAAAGGCTGCCAGGATGGCCATCATCACGAACAGGTTATCGACCGACAGGCTCTTCTCCAGCAGCCAGGCGGTGGTGTATTCGACGGCGGCGTTGGTGCCGAGTGTCCACCAGACGAGGCCGCCGAAGGCCAGCGCCAGGCCGACCCAGAC
>CAZHYA010000015.1:406-8446 GCA_964536525.1 uncultured Bacteroidales bacterium
GATCGTGTAATGGATCCTGAAGAGTTCAAGGCTTTTTTCGTAGCTCGAAGGATCGAGCTTGAGTTCGGGGGCAAAGCGTTCCACTATGTGTTTCAGTTCATCGAAACTCTGTATCCCGTGCACCATTTCCCCGTGGTACCTGATGAACAAAGCAAATGCAAGGGCAAGCAGTATCCAGATGATACTCCATATCGTAGCCTCCCTGAGCGATACCTCATGGCTGTTTCTGCCAATTACCAGCAGGTCGAGCATCAGCACGCCAATAATGAAAACCAGAAAAAATCCGAAAAAGATAAACTCGCTTGCCATAATTTATTTACCGAAACCGAAGAGGTGAATCCTTAAACAAAGGTAATAAGTATTTGTTTCATGGCTTGATCGTTTATCAGGCGTTTCTGTTGTATGATCATATCCCGTAACGACCAATGCATCCCTTCTATTAAATATATTCAAGCAGCTGGTCGACAGCGACAATGACGAGCACCCAGATCAGGTACAGGTTCATCACGATAAAGGCAGGTTTTGCCCTGAAGTTCCTTACGGGAAGAACGAGTTTCAGCATGTATAAGGCCAGCGCAACCGAAGAGGCCATCACGAGTATGGCAGTGATCCAGAAATGCGTGCCAACCATAAACGGCAGCATGATCCCTGCGACCATGGTGCCGGAGATCCAAACGAAGATGATCCTCCGCACGCTGGTCTCCGGATATAAGGTGGTCAGGGCCGGGAGGCCGGCTTTCCTGTAATCGTCGCCGTAGAGCAAAAGCAGCAGGATGAAATGAGGCACCTGCCATACATAGATAAAGAATGCCAGGAATAGAACCGGGATGGCCGTGATGTTGCCTCCGGCAGCTGTCCACCCGATCACAGGAGGAATGGCGCCGATCACAGAGCCGATGATCAGGGCAAATATGGTGCGATACTTCAGGGGGGTGTATATTCCATTGTACCAGGCAAACGACAGTAGCCCGAGCCCGAGGCTGAGCAGGCCGGCCTTCGTGTAAAGCACCAGCGAACCGGCAGCAAACATCACGGCCACGACAATGAAGGTGGTCACCACTCCTATCCTGCCTGACGGCAACGGCCTGTTTCGCGTGCGCCTCATCATGGCATCGGTATGCCTTTCCTGGTACTGGTTCAGGGCCGACGACGAGGATGCCAGCAAGAACACGCCCAGGGCAGTCCACAGGGCAGCAGCATCAAGGGTTCCGGCATAAAGGATATAACCCACCAGCGTACTCAGGGTCACGGCAATGGTGATCCTGACCTTCGATAGTTCAACGATGGCAGCAAGGGCTTTGCCCCTACTCCGTTTTCCCTGCATCGGAAATGGATTTAATGTACAGGATGATCTTCTCAACGTCTTCTTCGCTGATCTGGTCCTTATAGGCAGGCATGATCCCCACGGGATATCCCTTCACGATCTCGGCATTGGGCTCATAGATCGACTTGCGCAGGTATGGCTTGTCGACGGTGATGGTTTTTTCGGCACCGTCCACAATGATGACCTTCTCGGCGCCGTAAAGGTCCTTGAAGGTGGATCCTACAAGCTTTGAACCGTCGGTGCTGTGGCAACCGATACAACCGTTGGCACGCGTAACCTCGTACCACATATCGGCCTGGCTCATCATGCTGTCGAGCGGAAGTTCATACCACTCATCGAACTCCTCGGGAGAGACGACCTCCAGCTTGGTGATCATGTATGAGTGGCGCAGCCCGCAATATTCGGCGCAGAGGATATCGTATGAACCCGTTTTCTGGGCGATGAACCACATATAGTTATCCCCCCCGGGCACCACGTCCTCCTTGATCCTGAAGGCCGGGATATACAGGTTATGCAACACATCCTGCGACACGAGGTCGAGTTTCACGGGCTTGTTGTGGGGAACGATGAGCCGGTCGCTCTTACGGCCATTGTCATATTCGAAGGTCCAGCTCCACATCCTCCCGATCACGGTGATCTCCATGGCGTCATCGGGCACCTGCTTCATGGGCACATAGCCAAGATACCCGTACCAGAACATGAGCAGAACCAGCACCGTCGGGATCAGCGTCCAGATGAATTCCAGGAGGTTGCTCCCTTCGATATCAACACCTTTGGGATGACGTTTTTTGTTGTACCTGATGATGAAATAGATCATCACAATAGTGATCCCGATAAGCAAAACAACAGAACTCCCGATGATCACCCAAAAAGCCCTGTCGACCCCTTCCACAAAATTAGATGCGCCTGAAAACATAGAATTCCCTCCTATCTGAATGAATAATCAAAGAAAAGTACGGCCATGAAGGCAATGAAGACGAAAGCCATGATCCCGACAAAGATCCTGAACATGATGTTCTCAAATTTCAGGTGCATAAAGAAATATCCCACCAGGTAGGTCTTCATGCTTGCGACAAGCAATGCGATGACCACGGTAAGGTCATGAAAATCGAACTGGGCGATCTCGATGGTCACGAAGGTGAGGATCAGCAGGTCGATCCAGATCAGCACATTGCTTTTGTATGGTACTATATGTGTATCGTGCTCACTCATGGCTTATTTAATTAGGTACAACAATGGGAAAAGGAAGATCCATATCACATCCACCAGATGCCAGTACAATCCGCTGTTCTCGAAGTAGGTATAGCTATCCTGCCTGATCTTTCGCTGCATGATCCTGATGCCCATGATCGTCAGCAGGATGACCCCCACCACCACGTGGAGGCCATGCAGGCCGGTCATGAAATAGTACAGGTAAAAGAACTGCGCCTCACCGTGGCTAAGCTAAAAAAAGTGCTCCGTTCCGGGAAACAGCGCATGATCGATCTGCGAGCCCCACTCAAAGTACTTGTTCACCATGAATGCCAGGGCTGCGGCGATGGTGAAGCCCAGGAAGATGAGGGCATGCCTGCGTTTTCCCATCTGGATGGCCGAAATGGCAAGTGCCACGGTAAGGCTGCTTGTTAGCAGGATCACCGTATTGACGGCCCCGAAAGTGAGACTCAGGGTGCCCGAGGCAGCATGGAAATCTTCCGGATGGAGAAATCGGTATACCGCATAAACTGCGAAAAGTCCTCCAAACAGGATCACTTCGGTGAAGAGGAACAGCCACATGCCCATGCGCGATCCTTCATCATCCCTGTGGAGCATATGGGCAGCCTGTCCGTTATGTGTCGCTGAAGTTGCCATAAACGTTATTTATTATAAATATACGGGCCCTCCGTAACGGTAGGGGTTTCATCGAAATTATACAGGGTAGGCGGTGATTCCGTCTGCCAGTCGAGCGTTTTACCTCCCCAGGGGTTGCGCGAAGCCTTTTCACCTTTGCGGCCACCCCTTACAAGGTTCACGATGATGATGATGAGCCCGATGGCAAGCACGAAAGATCCAAAGGTTGAGATCACATTGGGAACGGTGAACTCAGGCAGGTAATCATAATAACGACGGGGCATGCCCATCATGCCCACCACGAACATGGGAAAATAGAGCAGGTTAAAGCCTGAAAAGAATATGAGCAGCCCGATGTTGGCCACGCGTTTATTATACATCCTGCCCCATATTTTGGGGAACCAGTAGTGTATGGCGCCGAGAAAGGCAAAGCCGGTGGCGCCGAACATCACGTAATGGAAATGCGCCACCACAAAATAGGTGTCGTGAACATGCATGTCGGTGGCCAGGGCCCCGACTACCAGGCCTGTAAGGCCCCCGATCATAAACTGGAAGATAAAGGCCAGGGCATACCACAATGGCGGTTGCAGGTCGACGGAGCCTTTATACATGGTGGCCACCCAGTTGAACACCTTCACCCCGCTGGGCACCGCCACCAGGAAGGTAAGCAGTGAAAAGACGATCAGTGCGGTGCCGCTCATCCCCGAAGTGTACATATGGTGACCCCATACAAAATACCCGACAAAGGCGATGGCCAGGCTGGAATACACAATGGCCTTGTAGCCGAAGATGGATTTCTTTACGAACACGGGGATGATCTCCGAGATGATGCCCATGGCCGGCAGCACCATGATATATACGGCCGGGTGCGAATATATCCAGAACAGGTGCTGGTAGAGTATGGGGTCGCCCCCGATGGCCGGGTCGAAAAATCCCACGCCCAGTGTACGCTCAGCCACGATCATGAGCAGGGTAATGCCCACCACGGGGGTGGCCAGCACCTGTATCCACGAGGTGGCATAGAGGGCCCAGGGGAAGAGGGGCATCTTGAACCACGACATGCCCGGGCAGCGCATCCGGTGAATGGTTACGATAAAGTTCAGTCCTGTGAGGATGGAAGAGAATCCGAGGATGAAGGCTGCCAGCACGGCGATGGTCACATTGGTACCCGTCTTCACGCTATACGGGGCATAGAAGGTCCATCCGGTATCGGGAGGCCCTTCACCAAAGAAGAGTGTGCCAAGGGCCAGCAGTCCGCCGATAACGTAAAGCCACCACGACACCAGGTTAAGCCGCGGGAAGGCCACGTCTGGTGCACCGAGAAGCAGTGGCAAGACAAAGTTGCCGAAGATGGCCGGCACGCCGGGGATGATGAACAGGAAGATCATGATCACACCGTGCAGGGTGAATACGCCATTATACATCTCCGCCGACATGATGGTCTCGCCGGGGGCGATGAGCTCCAGGCGCATGAGCATCCCCAGCAGGAAGGCCAGCAGGAAAAACCCGATCACTCCCCAGAAATATAAGAGGGCAATACGTTTATGGTCGTGTGTGAAGATCCAGGAGAAAAGCCCTTTCCTGACATCGTAGAAACTCACATAAGCGCGTTCTTGGCTTACAGCATCCATATTAACAATTATTTAAATCGTTTCGTTATCTTTTTACGCTTGCTAAATACAAGGTACAGGAAAAACACCGCCACGAAGAACAGGATGATGGTGGCCGTGACCTTTGTGATGTTGAACACATAGGATTTCCCCTCCGGGTCGTACGAAAAGCAATAGCGCAATACCTTGTTGATGGTGGGTCCCGAGCGGCCCTTCGAAGCCTCTACAATGGCCATTTTCAGGTCGAAAGGCAGGAAATACGTTCCATAAAGGTAACGCGTAACCTTCCCTTCGGGGCTCACCGCCACGATGGCAGCAGCATGGATAAAGTCGGCACCCTGCTTGATGAAATGGTAGCCGATGCCGTTGGTAAAGGCATAGATATTGGCACTGTCGCCCGTAAGCCACATCCACGCACTTTCGTCGATCTCCTTCTTCACCTGCTTAACATAATTCACCTTCTTATCCACGGCCAGGTCGGGGGTTTCCTCCGGGTTGAAACTGATGGTGATCACCTGGTAATCCTTGCCCAGCACGAGGTCCATCCTGGTGATCACATCGGCAACGCCATCAAGCAGAGGGCTGCAGATGCCCGGGCAGGTATAGTATACAGGGACCAGCACGGTAGGTTTGTCGATGAGCGAAAGCAGCGTGACCGGCTCGCCCTGTTCAGTATAGAATACGATATCCGACGGGATGATGGTGTCGAGCTTCTCGTAAATGCCAACCCGCGCATCCTCCTCTACAAACTGGGCATTGCCTGCCATTGCCAGGAAAATGGTTACAGCTAAAAATAAGGCTTTTTTCATTGAATCAAATGGGTTTGGTGATGATATCCATCAAAAATAAAAAAAATAACAATCGAGCCATGCTTTTCCTTCGCCATGCAGATCCAATAACGCAATAAAGTACCTGTTTCCAAAAATAGGAAAATATGTAAACGGGTGACTGCAGGGTGGCGTATTTAAAATGATGATAAATAAATCGGGCGTCGGGCACTTAAGCTCACTTCTTACTTGTCATGGTTAAATGGTTATAGTGTTATGCTGTTAAAAATGTCAAATACTTTTATCCTCAAATCTTCACGTCCCAACTGACATCATCTAATCACCCAATCTGCTATCACCCAACCCTAGGCTCCTCCCGTCTCATATCTCACATCTCACTACTCATGATCTATCCCCCATTACCTTTTCCCTTTTCCCTTTTCCCTTTTTCCATTTCCCTTTTTCCATTTTCCTTTTTCCTTTTTCCTTTATCCATTTATTTATTAGCTTTGTTACAAATCAAAACGAAACAAAACTTACCATGAAAAAGATCCCCGTTCTCCTCATCATGCTCCTCTTTATCGTAGCATGCAACAATGCCGGCACGGAAGCTGCAAAAGAGGAAGCTGCCGAAAAAAAGGGCCCTAAGGAAAAACACGCTATTGAAGTCGCCGTCATCAGCATCAGCGGGATGCATTGCGACGCCTGCGTGACCACCATCAACAATGCCCTCAGCGGCCTCGAGGGTGTTGAAGGCACTAAGGTATCGCTCGAATACGAACAGGCCAAAGTAAAGTTCGACCCGTCAAAGGTCAGCACCGACGCTTTCAAGGCTGCCATCGAAGACAAAGGATATGTCGTCGACAGCATACAGGTCATGGAAATGGGCGACCAGGCGGCAAAACCCGAAGAACAACCATCACCACAAGTTGAATAAACCCACAAAACCATGAAAAAGATCCTCAGCCTGCTGCTGCTCGCAGCATTTATGACCTCCTGCATCGACGTCGATGTGGATGAAAACGCCGCAAAAGCGATGGAAAAAGCCGCCAAATATGAAACCACGGGCGTGTTTATCCATATCACCCACGGCAGCGACGACGCCCATCGCGCCCTGATGGGGCTGATGATGGCCACCAAAATGGCCGAAACAAAGGACGTGGCCATCTACCTCGACATCAAGGGCATTGAACTCGTGCTCAGGGATGCCGAAGCAGTCACCCTCGAAGACTTTTTCCCGCCCTCAGATGAAATGATCGGGAAATTGCTGGATAAAGGGGTTACCATCATGGCCTGCCCCGGATGTATGAAAGTGATGGGCGTGACCGAAGATATGCTCATCGACGGGGTCATGGTGGCCGAAAAGGATAAATTCTTCAATTTTACGGAAAAGGGTATCCTCACGCTCGACTATTGATCAAACGGTTTTACTGACCGGTCGCCCTGGTTTTTGATAACAAAATTTCAACAATCAGGTATGTGAATACTTATATGTTATTATATTTGGTCAACCAAAAAATGCACTGTTGAAGGGAAACATCTTCGTACGTATCTTCAGATTCTATTACGACGGCTTCCGTAACCTGAGCCCGGTCGGCAAGCGGTTATGGATCATTATACTGCTGAAGCTTTTCATCATGTTTGCCATCCTGAAGCTGTTTTTCTTCCCCAATTTTCTGAATACCAACTTCGATTCCGACGAGGAACGGAGTGACCATGTTATCGAACAACTAACCAAAACCGATTAATACCATGGAAATTGATTATGCATTGGTCGACTGGTCGCGATTGCAATTTGCAGTGACAGCCATGTTCCACTGGATCTTTGTGCCGCTGACCCTGGGCCTGACCTTCATTATCGCAATAATGGAGTCAATTTACGTTAAGACCGGAAACCCTGAGTGGAAGCGGATCACCAAATTCTGGATGACGATCTTTGGTGTGAACTTTGCCATCGGGGTGGCTACGGGCATCATCCTCGAGTTCGAGTTCGGCACCAACTGGTCGAACTATTCCTGGTTCGTGGGCGACATTTTCGGTGCGCCGCTGGCCATCGAAGGCATCATGGCCTTCTTCATGGAGTCGACCTTTATTGCCATCATGTTTTTCGGATGGAACAAGGTGGGCAAGAAGTTCCACCTGGTTTCCACCTGGCTTGTGGCCTTCGGAGCCAACCTCTCGGCTCTCTGGATCCTGGTGGCCAACGCCTGGATGCAATATCCGGCAGGCATGCGCTTCAACCCCGAAACCGCGCGTAACGAGATGGTAAATTTCTGGGATGTGCTGTTCTCGCCGGTGGCGATCAACAAGTTCATCCACACCATCACCTCCGGGTACGTGCTCGCCGCCATCGTCGTGATCGGCATCAGTTCATGGTACATCCTCAGGAAAAGGCACATCCTCTTCGCCAAGCGCAGCATCGTGGTCGCCGCAGTGTTCGGCCTCATCATGTCGCTGCTGAACGTCTATTCCGGTGATGAGTCGGCCCGGGTGATCGCAAGGGTGCAGCCCA
>CAZHYA010000015.1:8456-19212 GCA_964536525.1 uncultured Bacteroidales bacterium
GCGATGGAAGGGATGTACGAAGGACAGACCAACGCCCCGCTGGTGGCTATCGGCTTCATGCAAAAGGTCGATCCCGACAGGCTGAACATCAACGAACGAGAGTTCGCCTTCTCCATCGAGATCCCCGACATGCTGTCGTATATGGCCTTCCTTGAGGCAGGCGCTTACGTTCCGGGCATCAAGGACCTGATCCACGGATACACCGACCACCACGGCAAGGATCATCTCTCCTATCCCGAGCGCATGGAAAGGGGAAAGATCGCCCAGCAAACCCTGTACGATTACAAGCTTACAAGAGATTCGGCAAAACTCGAAGGCATCACGGATGCTGAGAGGGTCTATTATGCAGAGAAGGCCGATGCACTGGCTGCCAAATTCGACGACCCGGTTTGGAAGGCAGAGTATTTCAACTATTTCGGTTACGGTTACTATACCGATGCCGGGAGCCTGATCCCCAGCGTGCCCATTGCCTTCTACTCCTTCCACCTGATGGTGATCCTGGCAGGCTTGTTCCTGATCATCTTCATCCTCGTGCTGATTAACATCCTGCGCGACAAGATCGAAAAGCGAAGGTGGCTTCTGTGGCTCGCAGTGCTCGCCATTCCCCTGCCCTACCTGGCAGGCCAGCTCGGGTGGCTGCTGGCAGAGATGGGACGCCAGCCCTGGGTGATACAGGACCTGATGCCCACGATCTCTGCCGTGACAAAGAACGCAACCGGCAATGTGCAGATCACCTTCTGGCTGTTTGTGGCCATATTCACGATCCTGCTCATCGCAGAGCTCAAGATCATGCTAAACGTTATTAAAAAAGGACCTAATACAGAAGGAGGACATTAAGATGTTTGAAACGCTATCACATTTTGCACTGCAGCAATACTGGTGGATCATCGTATCTGTCCTTGCTGCCATACTCGTATTCCTCATGTTCGTCCAGGGTGGACAGACACTATTCAGGAGCCTGGGAAAGACGGAGATGGAACGGACCATCCTTATCAATGCGCTGGGGCGCAAATGGGAATTCACCTTCACCACCCTGGTCACCTTCGGCGGGGCCTTTTTTGCCTCCTTTCCGTTATTCTATGCCACAAGTTTCGGAGGGGCATACTGGGTGTGGATGATCATACTGTTCGCCTTCATCATACAGGCGGTATCATACGAATTCAGGTCGAAAGCCGGCAACGTCCTTGGAAAGAAGACCTACGAAGGGTTCCTCTTTGTTAACGGACTTTTGGGAACGGTACTCATCGGCACCGCCGTGGCCACCTTTTTTACCGGTTCACCCTTTAAGCTCAACCTCATGAACCAGGTTGAATGGGAAAGCCCCTACCGCGGACTGGAGCTTGCCTTTGACTTCACACGCTACGGAACCTTTGTCAACCTCTCGCTGGGTCTCACCGTATTCTTCCTGGCGAGGATGCTGGCAGTTCAGTATTTCATGAGCGCGGTTGATGAGGAAAATATCAACAAGCGACTGAAGAAATGCCTCATCAGGAACGCCATCCCCTTCCTTGCCTTTTTCCTTTTCTTTGTTGCAAACCTCTTGCTGATGAAGGGATACGCTGTCGACCCGGAAACAGGCATCATCAGTCTTGAGCCCTATAAGTATCTTCACAACCTGCTGGATATGTGGATCGTGCTGATCATTTTTGTAATTGGTGTGCTGCTGGTCCTGCTGGGGATCATACGTCCGCTGATGGACTATGCCCAGTGCCACACCAAGGCCATCTGGCAAGGAGGTATTGGAACTTTCCTTACCGTGTTTGCACTTTTCCTGGTGGCAGGATTCAACAACACTGCATTCTATCCGTCATACACCGACCTGCAAAGTTCGCTCACCATACAGAAAGCATCCTCAAGCCATTACACCCTGACGGCGATGAGCTATGTTTCGCTGCTCGTGCCTTTCGTACTGGCCTATATCTGGTATGCCTGGAGGGCCGTGAGCAACAAGAAGATCACTGCCGAAGAGATGAATGAGGATACGCATGTTTACTAAAAGAAAGGATTGAACCCATGTATACAACAGAGATCATATGGCTCATCGCCTGGCCCGTGCTGATCTACATCAGTTACAGGCTGGTGCTTGTCGCCCTTAAAAAATTTGAAAAAAAGGCCGCGAAAGCGGAAAAACAGCCCTGATCATTCCGGGGCCGATCAAATTGATATTTTCAGGCCGCTGAGGCCGGCTTATCATTGATACCAGGGTTCATCGCCCGGATGCAGTCCGGCATCCGGGATCCGGCATCTGGTATCCTTTGCAAGATAGCCTAACAGCATTCTTTCTTAACAATCCACAAAGGCCCAACACGATATCCGTATTGCGACCAAGCGTTCATTTACATCTTTTAGTTGTACCTTTGTAGATCAAACCACTTTAATACTAAAATGAAAAAGATACTCCTCCTAACTGCCATGGCTACCCTGCTGAGCCTCAATATGCCGGCACAGGGCACAAACGCCAGCGATGAACCTGATTATAAGAAATATCCTTACTGGATAGAGATGATGCAGGATCCGTCAGTGAATTTCTTCGATGTGCAGGAAGCCTTCTACACTTACTGGGAAGGCCGCGAGATCACAAGAAGTTCGGGCTACAAGCCCTTCAAGCGCTGGGAATACCGCATGCGTTTCCGCGTGAAGCCGGATGGTTCCCGTTATGCAGAAAGCCGTTTATGGAATGAGTACAAAAAGTTCATGGCCGAAAACCCTGCGGCCAAATCCCCTTCGGGCGACTGGGAGAACCTGGGTCCGTTCTTTATCCCCGACGGTAAGGGCTATAAGGGCCTCGGGCGCCTCAACGCCATTGCCTTCCATCCTACCGACGCCGACATCATCTACGCCGGGGCCCCAGCCGGCGGGCTTTGGATCACCCACGACGGGGGCGACACCTGGAACAGCTATTGCGACAACCTGCCATCTCTCGGTGTTTCGTCCATCGCTGTCGACTACAGCAACCCCGATATTATTTACATGGGCACCGGCGACCGGGATGCCGGCGATGCCTACGGTGTGGGCGTACTGAAATCGACCGACGGGGGCATCACCTGGGCCGAAGCCAACACAGGCATCGAGAACCTGACCATCGGGCGGATGATCATCCATCCCGTTGATCCCCAGTTGCTTTATATTGCCACTACCGGCGGCATCTTCAAGACCACCGACGGGGCGCAGACCTGGGTGCAGCAGGCCGGAGGAAACTTTAAGGAGGTCGTTTTTAAAACCGACGACCCCATGACCCTCTTCGCCAGCAAGGGAGGCAGTTTCTACAAGACGGTCGACGGGGGCCAGAACTGGTACCAGGTCACCAACGGATTGGTTGCAGGAGCCAGGGGCGTCATCGCCGTCACCCCTGCCAACACCGATGTGGTGTATTTCCTCACCACCACCTCCGATTCGTTCAAGGCACTTTACCGTTCGACGGATGCCGGAGAAAGCTTTACCGAGATGTCGAACTCGCCCAACATCATGAGCTGGGGCTGCAACGGGGGCAGCGGCGGACAAGCCTGGTACGACCTCGACATTGCCGCCGACCCGCTTGACGAGAATACGATCTTTGCCGGCGGCGTCAACTGCTTCATGTCGTCCGACGGCGGTGCCACCTGGCAGATCAGCTCGCACTGGTGGGGCGACTGCGGGGTGCCTGCAGTACATGCCGACCTGCATGTGCTCGAATACAACCCTGTTGACGGGAGGCTTTACGCCGGGAACGACGGCGGGATCTACTGGACCGGCGACGGTGGCACCAGCTGGGCGGAGATCACCGACGGCATGCCCATCAGCCAGGTATACAAGATCGGGCAAAGCGCCACGGTAAAAGACCTGGTGATCAACGGATACCAGGATAACGGCACCTCCACCTACAATGGCAACGGCTGGGAGTTCACCCGCGGCGGCGACGGCTTCGAGTGCATCATCGACCACGAAAACGCGGCCTACAGCTATGCTTCACTCTACTACGGCAGTGTTGCCCGCTATTACAATAACAACTACCAGATCGTGGTGTGCGAGAATGGTGCCTACGGCATCGATGAATCCGGTGCCTGGATCACGCCCTTCATCCTCGACGAATACGATGCCGATGTGATGTTCATCGGGTATAAGAACGTGTGGCGCTGCGACAATGTAAAGGCGGGAAGCAACCAGATCAGCTGGAAAAAGATATCCAACAACCTGGCCGGCAGCAACAGCGACAATATGGCCGTGCTCGAACAGTCGCCGGTCAATACCGATATACTCTATGCCGGGCGATACGACGGCAGGGGTTTCCGGACCGACGACGCCTTCAGCAGCAATCCGGTATGGTACGACCTAACCCCTTTACTTCCCGAGAGTGCAACGGCCGGCGATATCGAAGCCGATCCCTATGTGGAAGACAGGGTTTACATCCTGCTCAACTCCAGCGTATACCGGAGCGACGACAAGGGGATGACCTGGACCGACATCACCTACAACCTCCCCGACGTGCACAAGACTTCCATCGCCAGATACAGGAACAGCAATAAAGGCCTGTATGTAAGCTCCGACCTGGGCGTCTTTTACATGGAGAGCGGGATGGACAGCTGGATCTGGTTCAGCGACGGACTGCCGGTAGATGCTTCCGTGAACGAGATCGAGATCTGGTACCATCCCGACAGCATCAGCGAGGATGTGATCAGGGCAGGCACCTACGGAAGGGGGATGTGGAGTTCCGACATGTGGTCGGGAACCCTGGAGGCAGGCTTTGGCAGCAGCGAAAACATCATCCCGCCGCAGTGTACCATCGATTTCTTTGACCAATCGTCGGGGGTTCCCCATTATTACGAATGGACCTTTGAAGGAGGTACCCCTTCGACCTCCGGCGAGCGGAACCCGCAGGGGATCATGTACGACACACCAGGGATTTATGATGTAAAACTCAAGGTATACAACGATCACGGGGTGGATTCGCTCGAGATCCCGGGATATGTTACGGTGAGCGACATTATCCTGCCACAGGTATATTTCACTGCCGACAATGTCATCCCCTGCAACGAGACGGTGGTCCGCTTCAGCGACCAGACACTCTTCTGCCCTTCGACCTGGCTCTGGGAATTCGATCCTTCCACGGTGACCTTCCTCGAAGGTACCGACGAGCATTCGCAACACCCCGTTGTGCAATTTGATGCCTCCGGCCAGTACAGTGTCACCCTGACGGCATCGAATGCCAACGGTTCGGGGAACCTCACCAAAGAAGACTACGTGATCATCGGCGGCATGCCCATTCCCTACGTGGAAGATTTTGAAGCTGGCAGCCTGGATGAAGCCTACTGGACAGTCGAAAACCCCGATATGAACATCACCTGGGGCCGGACCAACGTGGGCGGGAACAATCCGGGAAGCTGGTCGGCATGGATCAACCTTTTCGACTACTATTCTTTCGGACCCCGCGACTACCTTGTCTCACCCCCTATCGACCTGAGCAATTTCAATTCCGTGGGGCTGATGTTCCAGCATGCCTATGCTTACCGCTATACCCTGGCCGACACCCTGATCGTGTCGGTATCTGATGATTGCGGCGAAACGTGGACACGAATCTTTACCGCTGCCCTCGACGACCTGGCCACCAGCCCGTCAATCAACGAGTCGTTCGTGCCAGTCAGCGAGGACGACTGGTGCGGGTCGGGTTACGGTGTCGACTGCAACATCCTCGACCTCTCGCCCTGGGCCGGGCAGAGCGGCATCAGGATACGCTTCGAGAGCGTCGGGCGTTACGGCAACAACCTGTATATCGACAATGTGCAGGTGGCCAATGCTGTGTCAGTTGAAGAACCTTATGATGACAACCAATCCGTTCGCATCTGGCCAAACCCGGCGAAAACCCATTTCAACGTCCTGCTTGAAGAAGGCCATGGCCCGGTGAAAATGGTCATGACCGACATCCGAGGAAAACAGCTACATGCCGAAGAGATCGGGGCCGGCACCAACAGCCTCGTCTTCGATGCTTCATCAATGCCCGGCGGGATCTATATCATGCGTTTCGTCTCCGACAGGATCAACATCAGCAGGAAGATCATCCTCAGGTAATTCCGGAGCCATGCAGTTGTTCTACGCACCTGATCTTGCAGGCGATCATCACATGCTCGACGAACAGGAGTCGAAGCATTGCATCCGCGTGCTGCGCATGAAGGCAGGCGACAGGGTGATGCTGACCGACGGAAAGGGCAACATGTATATTGCAGCGCTGGCCAACGATGATCCCCGCAGGTGTGAGGTGAAGATCATCGAAAAACAGGCGGAATACGGTAAAAGGGATTACCACGTGCATATTGCCATCGCACCGACCAAGAACATCAACCGTTTTGAATGGTTCCTGGAGAAAGCCACGGAGATCGGTGTCGATGAGATCACACCCATTATCTGCCAACGTTCGGAGCGTCGCATGCTGAAGGCCGAAAGGCTTAACAAGGTGATCACGGCTGCCCTTAAACAATCGCTTAAGGCTTATCACCCTGTGCTAAATGTGACGGTCAGCTTTGATAAGTTCATTGCAGCCGGCCATGAAGGGAATAAGTTTATCGCCTATGTGGAAGAGGGATCGCACCCGCATCTCGGCTCGGTATACGAAGAGCGACAGCCTGCCGTTATACTCATAGGCCCGGAGGGGGACTTCAGCCCGGAGGAGGTGCAGATGGCCGCTAAAGCCGGCTACCGGACCGTGAGCCTGGGCAACAGCAGGCTCAGGACGGAAACCGCCGGGCTTGTGGCCGTTCATACCGTGGCGATGTTGAACAGGGAAGATGCAGAAATGAAAAAGGAATAAGGAATAAAAAGAAGGACAGATGGATTATCAAACAGCATGGCATACCTGAGTGTATATTAACGGAGGCATCCTGTAGGGATGCCACGTTGATAGAACGGGGAAGATCTTGAAACGGTTGCGCCCCGTAGGGGCGCCACAAAAAAAATTGAACAGAGGAACAAGGAATGAGAGTGAGAACTACAATAATATTGATCATCATGATCATGCTGTTTGGGACGGTGATCCCGTTGCAGGGACAGGTGCAGCTGGCGTTGATGAAATACAACGGCGGGGGCGACTGGTATGCCAATCCAACCTCGCTCACCAATCTCATTGAATTCTGCAACAGCCATCTGGGTACGTCGATGGAGCCGGATTATGCAACGGTAGAGGCCGGCAGCCCCGACATCATCAACTATCCCTTCGTGCATCTTACCGGCCATGGCAATGTGATCTTTTCACCGGCCGAAGCCAAAAACCTGAGGGAATATCTCATTGCAGGCGGGTTCCTGCATATCGACGACAATTACGGGCTCGACCAGTTCATCAGGCCACAAATGAAGAAGGTCTTTCCGGAGCTTGAATTTGTGGAGCTGCCTTTTGACCATCCCATCTATCATCAGAAATATTCTTTCCCCGGCGGTCTCCCCAAGGTACATGAACACGACAACAAGCCGCCACAGGGCTTCGGGCTCATCTATGAAGGCCGGCTCGTATGTTTCTATACTTACGAATGTGATCTCGGCGACGGCTGGGAGGATGCTGCCGTACATAAAGATTCGGAAGCTACCCGGCTGAAGGCTTTGCAGATGGGTGCAAATATCCTGCAATTCGTGTTCAGCCAATAAACAGTGATCGTTTATCCCTGAATAATTAGTCCATCCGCCATTTACCGGTTGCAAAAAGCAAGCGGCCTGAAATAAAAGAAGGCTGCTCCTGATGAAACAACCTTTTTTTAATGATTATGATAAGATTTGATTAAGGCAAATAAAAATGAGTCCGGACGGGGTAGTTGCTGGCAGCTTCTGAGTATAAGATTTGGCAATGTTTTTTTGAGTATCCGGACTCATCAGTTACAAAAGTAATGAAAAATTAATATAAGTGCAAGCTTTTGTTAATAATTCGTTAATATATTTTTATTATTCGTGGTTATTTACCTAATTAGCGCTTCAATGTTTTGATTTGTCCTTCAATAACCCTGATCCTGGCTTCGGCATCGGCTTTTTTCCGGGTTTCCCTGGCGACCACCTGTTCCGGTGCATTCTCGACGAAGTTCCTGTTGCTCAGTTTTTTTTCGACAGTGGCCAGAAACCCCCTGGTGTAGGCCAGTTCAGTTTCAAGTTTTTCTATCTCGGCCGCCACATCCATATTGCCTTCAAGCGGAATATAGAACTCCGTCGACCGGATGATAAACGACACGGCACCTTCTTCCTTGACATCGGTATAAGACAATTCCGACAGGTTGCATAGTTTCCTGACCACCGGGTCGAAAACCGTCCTGGGCTTTTCGCCTGCATTTTTTTTCACCAGCAGCCTGATACGTTCCTTGTTGGGGATGTTTTTCTCGGTCCGCAGCTTACGGATCCCCATGATCACCTCCTCCACATATTCGAACTCCGTGAGGATCTCCTTATTGGCCTTGTGTGCCTTGGGCATGCTGGCCACGATCAGGCAATCATCCTCATCGCGGTCGGCAAGGTGATGCCAGATCTCCTCGCTGATAAAAGGCATGAAAGGATGAAGGATCTTCATGAGGTCCTCGAAAAACCCTATGGTAGCCTTCAGTGTGAGCGGGTCGATGGCCGCCTGGTAGGACGGTTTGATCATCTCCAGATACCATGAGCAGAAATCGTCCCAGATCAGCTTGTAGGTTGCCATGAGAGCATCAGATATCCTGTACTTCGTAAAATGGGACTGAATGGCATGGAGGGTATCATTGAATTTGTTACTAAACCATTCAACGCTGATGGCCGACGCTTCAGGCTGCTCGAGATCATTGTCGACCTGCCAGCCCTTTACCAGTCGCAGGGCGTTCCATATCTTGTTGCTGAAATTCCGTCCCTGTTCGCACAAAGCCTCATCAAAGGGCAGGTCGTTGCCTGCCGGGGAAGTCAGCAGCATGCCCACCCTCACACCATCGGCACCGTATTTTTCGATCAGTTCGATCGGGTCGGGCGAATTGCCAAGCGACTTCGACATCTTGCGCCCCTGCTTGTCCCTGACGATACCGGTGAGGTAAACATTTTTGAACGGCACTTCGTTCCGGTATTCAAGTCCTGCCATGATCATGCGGGCTACCCAGAAAAAGAGGATCTCGGGCGCCGTGACCAGGTCGTTGGTCGGATAATAATAGTTGATGTCCTTATTGTCGGGATAGCGTATGCCATCGAAAACCGAGATGGGCCACAGCCATGATGAGAACCAGGTATCCAGCACATCTTCATCCTGCCGAAGATCGCCGAGGGTGAGGTTTTCATTTTTTGTTGCCTTGCGTGCCTGGCTTAGCGCGTCTTCTTCCGTTTCGGCAACGATCACATCGCCGTCGGGCAGGTACCATGCCGGGATGCGCTGCCCCCACCACAGCTGCCGGCTGATACACCAGTCCCTGACATTCTCCATCCAGTGCCTGTAGGTGTTCTTGAATTTGGCGGGATGGAACCTGACGGTGTTGTCCGTGACCACTTCGAGCGCCGGTCTGGCCATCTCCTCCATCCTCAGGAACCATTGCAACGAGAGTTTGGGCTCGATCACCTCATCGGTACGTTCGGAGAAACCCACCTTGTTTACGTAATCTTCCACTTTGGCAAGGTGCCCGGCAGCCTCCAGGTCCTTCATGATCTCTTTCCGCACAGCGAAGCGGTCCTTGCCGATATAAAGCCCTGCCGCCTCGCTCATCGTCCCGTTGTCGTTGAAGATGTCGATCACGGCAAGCTTATGCCTGATCCCGATCTCATAGTCGTTGATGTCGTGCGCCGGCGTGATCTTCAGGCAGCCCGTACCGAATTCCGTGTCGACATAATCGTCGAAGATCACCGGCACAATCCTGTTCACCAGCGGGATGACCACATACTTTCCCTTGAGGTGCCTGTAGCGTTTGTCGGCAGGGTTAACACAAACGGCCGTATCGCCGAGGATGGTTTCCGGGCGGGTAGTAGCGATGGTCACCCATTCATCTTCGGTACCCTCGATCCTGTATTTCAGGTAATACAGCTTCGATCTTACTTCTTTGTGGACCACCTCTTCGTCGGAAAGGGCCGTAAGAGCTTTGGGGTCCCAGTTTACCATGCGCACCCCGCGGTATATCAGGCCTTTGTTGTACAGGTCGACGAAAACTTTGATCACCGACTCATACAGGGCTTCATCCATGGTGAAGCGCGTACGTTCCCAGTCGCAGGAGGCGCCAAGGCGTTTCAATTGTTCCAGGATGATCCCCCCGTGCTTTTCGCGCCATTCCCAGGCGTGTTCAAGGAATTCTTCCCGGCTGAGCTTCGACTTGTCGATCCCCTTCTCGCGAAGGAGGGATACCACCCTGGCTTCCGTGGCAATGGAGGCATGGTCGGTGCCCGGCAGCCACTCGGTGTTGTACCCCTGCATGCGCGCCCTACGCACAAGCACATCCTGTATGGTGTTGTTGAGCATATGGCCCATATGCAGGACCCCGGTAACGTTGGGCGGCGGGATGACGATGGTATAGGGTTCCCGTTCGTCGGGCTCCGACCTGAAAAATCCTTTTTCCATCCAGCAACCATACCATTTTTCCTCAACAATGGCGGGATTGTACTTGCTCGGGATCTCAGTCATGCTGTTGTTTTTTTGAGTGGCAAAAATAGGGAAAAAAACAATGCTGCCGGCTACAGGCGATCAAGACACTTGGAGGTGATCATGGTTTCATGGTTAAATAGCTTGCCCCGAGCACTCGGGGGCTAAATGGCTAAATGGTTAAATGGTTATTATGTGGGACGGGGTACGAGGTTCGGGGATTGTTTCATTGTTACATGG
>CAZHYA010000016.1:0-4634 GCA_964536525.1 uncultured Bacteroidales bacterium
AACTACAGTATCCACGCAGCCGTCGGTGTTGGTCACCACAAGGGTGATGTCGTAGAGTCCGGGCGCCGACCAGGCATATACAATATTCTGTCCCGTACTGCTATTGCCGTCACCAAAGTCCCATTCCCAGAGGTTGATGGTTGTGGAGGAGGTGGCATCCAGGTTCACGGGTTCATTTACACAGATGGAGTCCGATGGGGTGATGCTGAAGTCGGCCTCCGGCCCGTCGAAGATGGTCAGCCACATGGATGAGGTATCGTTGGCGCAGGGTATCCTGGCCAGGGAGATGAGCGATAGCTGCACGGGGCCCAGTTCCCCGGGTGCCGGGGTATACACGGGGTGCAGTGCAGTGGGGTCGTCGAAGGTGCCCAGGCCGCCGAACCATCTCAGGGAGTCGTAGGCGTTGGCCGTGGGGGGCGAGCTGGCAGTCGCGAAGTCGAAGCTGTAGTATTCGCAGATGCTCTCGTCGCTGCCGGCAAAGGCAAAGGCAGGCTCCTGCACGATATGCGACTTGATCACGGTATCGGAACATACCACCAGCATGATATTGAAGGTGTCAAAGGTGCTGTAGAGGTGGAACACATCGTGCCCGATATCCGTATTGCCATCGCCGAAATCCCATATCCAGTCGGTGAAGGTCACATCGCCGATGCCGTTGAACCAGACCGTGTCGCCGAGGCAGCTCGGCGAGGGGGTGATGCTGAAGTCGACGCTCACGTCGACGATCACCCGCTGGTGGATGGTGGTGTCGTAACATCCGTTGCCGTTGGTCACTACCAGCATCACATCGTAGGTGCCGGCGGCCGCGTAGGTATGCGTTACGTTCTGCCCGCTGGCCATATTCCCGTCGTCGAAATCCCAGTCCCATGCTACGATGTCGGGGGTTCCCGTTCCGTCGAAGAACACCATTTCATTCACACAATTGGTGTCGTTCGGGCTCATGGTGAAATCCGATACGGGTAACTCAAAGATGGTTATCTGCTGCATGACGGTGTCGGTACAGGAGTTTTCATTGTATACATAGAGGTATACATCATAGGTGCCGGCAGCGATATAGTTATGGGTTATATTCTGTCCGTTGGCCGTGTTTCCGTCGCCGAGGTCCCAGTTCCATTGCAGGATATTCGTCGAGCTGTAAGCGTCGAAGCTCAGCTCCTCGAAGCGGCAGATGGAATCGTTCGGAAGGATGTCGAAGCCTGCCACCGGCAGCTCGTGCACCTCTATGGTGTGGATCACGGTATCAATACATCCGTCGGTGTTGGTCACCACCAGCAGGATGTCGTAAAATCCCGGTGACGACCATGCATAGCCGACGTTCTGTCCTGTTGCCGTGCCGCCGTCGTCAAAGTCCCACTCCCAGAGGTTGATGGTGGTGGATGAGGTGGCATCGAGCAATATCCATTCATTAACACAGATGGAGTCGGGCGGGGTGATGCTGAAGTCGGCCTCCGGCCCGTCAAAGATGGTCAGCCACATGGATGAGGTATCGTTGGCGCAGGGTATCCTGGCCAGGGAGATGAGCGATAGCTGCACGGGGCCCAGTTCCCCGGGTGCCGGGGTATACACGGGGTGCAGTGCAGTGGGGTCGTCGAAGGTGCCCAGGCCGCCGAACCATCTCAGGGAGTCGTAGGCGTTGGCCGTGGGGGGCGAGCTGGCAGTCGCGAAGTCGAAGCTGTAGTATTCGCAGATGCTCTCGTCGCTGCCGGCAAAGGCAAAGGCAGGCTCCTGCACGATATGCGACTTGATCACGGTATCGGAACATACCACCAGCATGATATTGAAGGTGTCAAAGGTGCTGTAGAGGTGGAACACATCGTGCCCGATATCCGTATTGCCATCGCCGAAATCCCATATCCAGTCGGTGAAGGTCACATCGCCGATGCCGTTGAACCAGACCGTGTCGCCGAGGCAGCTCGGCGAGGGGGTGATGCTGAAGTCGACGCTCACGTCGACGATCACCCGCTGGTGGATGGTGGTGTCGTAACATCCGTTGCCGTTGGTCACTACCAGCATCACATCGTAGGTGCCGGCGGCCGCGTAGGTATGCGTTACGTTCTGCCCGCTGGCCATATTCCCGTCGTCGAAATCCCAGTCCCATGCTACGATGTCGGGGGTTCCCGTTCCGTCGAAGAACACCGTTTCATTCACACAGTTCGTATCATTGGGAGTCATGGTGAAATCGCAGGCAGGCAGGTCGAAGATCGTTACGGGGTAGAAGACCGTGTCCGTACATGAGTTTTCGTTGTAGACATAAAGGAACACATCATAATCGCCCGGAGCGGCATAGGTATGGGTGATGTTTTGTCCGGTAGCCAAATTGCCGTCGCCCAGGTCCCACGACCAGTTGATGATGTTGGTGGTGCTGGTGGCGTCGAAGGCCATCTCCGTGTTAAGGCAAACGGAGTCGTTGGGACTGATCGTGAAGTCGGCATCCGGCAGGATATGGATCTCCAGGGTTTGAACCACCGTGTCGGAACAGGCCGTATCGTTCACCACGATAAGGGTCACATCATAAATGCCGTCGGCAGTATAGGCGTACGACACATTTTGCCCCGATCCGAAATTCCCGTCGCCGAAATCCCAGTCCCAGCTGATGATATTTGTCGAGCTTGTGCCCGTGAAATCGATCAGCTCGCCTACGCAGAGCGAGTCGTCGGGCAGGTAGGTGAAGCTGGCCTCAGGCCCGTCGAGCACCGAGAGGATCATGGTGGAGGTGTCGTTGGCACAGGGTGTCTTGCCGTAGGCGATGAGAGTGAGGGGGATGTCGCCCAGCTCGCCTGCTGCCGGGGTATACACCGGCCACAAAAGCTTCGCGTCGTTGAAAGTCCCCGCCCCGCCGGTCCATAATACCGAGTCGGCGCTGGTGGTGTCGGGAGGGATGGCAGAAAGGGAGAAATCGTGCGGATAATGTTCGCAGATAATCTCGTCAGATCCGGCATCGGCCATACTTGCCTCGGTTACGATATGCTGATGACTGGTATCCTGGTTGCATACGGTGAGGGTTACCGTGTATGTTCCGGACCCGGGATATACATGGCTGACGTTCCTGCCGGTATCGTAAGGGGTACCGTCGCCGTAATCCCATATCCAGTCGGCATAGGTGACCATGTCGCCCTGCCCGGCGAAGAATACACTATCACCTTCGCAACTCGGCGAAGGGATGTGGGTAAAGTCGAAGAACGGGTCGGTGATCACCCTTGTATACGTGATGGAATCGGTACAGCCATAATCGCTCACCACAGTGAGCGTGATGTCGTACGAACCCGGTGATGCATATGCATGGGTGACGACCTGTCCGGTACCGTTATTCCCGTCGCCGAAATCCCAGTTCCATTCGCTGATGACGATATCGGCGGTCCCGCTGAAGGTGATATCCACGAGGTAACAGGCCGTATCCACCGGCAGGGTGGTAAAGTCAGGCGTGGGCACGGTGTCGACGGTCAGGATCATGAAGTTGGTATCGTTTCCGCAGGGGCCGGAGCCGTATGCGATCATCGACAGGATGACCTGCCCCAGTTCCGTGGGATCGGTCTGGTATACGGGCATCAGCAGGGTAGGATCGGAAAAACTACCCAGACCGCCATACCATAAAACCGAGTCGGCGCTGATCACCGAGGGTTCCACCGAAGAGTTGTTGAAGTCCCAGGCCTCGCCCTGGCAAACCGACTCGTTTGAGCCGGCATTGGACACGGTGGCGGGGTAGACGGTCAGGACCACGGTATCGGTATCGAAGCAGGTGGCATTCCATACTTCCACGATATAGGTGCCTGATGTGTTGGGGGTGATCACCTGGGTGGTTTCTCCCGTATTCCAGAGGTAGCTGTCGAAGCCGGCACCGGCATCGAAGTAAGCGGTGTTGGTCCCGTCCCAGCAGATGCTCGTATCGGGCCCCAGGTCGGTATTGGGCCTTTCGGCCACGAAGATAGTAACGGTATCGGTAGCAAAGTTGCCCAGGGTGTCGAACACCATGACCCAGTACTGGGTGGTGTCGGTAGGTGAAACGGGGTCGGCCGGATTGAATTCGGTGGGGCCGTGGCCCCACACAACATTCTGATTGTTGGAACAGTATATTTTAACTTCGTCGAGGCCCCAGGTGTCCCAGCCTTCACCGCTGGTGGTATTCTGGTAGAACTGAAAGCGGGTGGCTGTTGTGACCGCTGCATCCGGGATCGGGCATACGTATTCATGCCACCAGAAAATAGTGTTCGTATCCCAGCGCTGCTGGGTGTGGGGAGTCTGTATGGCGGGCCAGTACCCGCCTGTTCCCGGCACATAGGTGGTGAACGGGGGATCAGGGGCGTTGATCCCTTCGGGGTAAATCCCAACACCCGGAAAATCGATCCAGGAGGCCCCGTCGTCGATGGAATAGGCAAGGTGCAGGCCCTCGTCCCAGTCGTTGGGATCTTCGCAGGGCGAACCGGAGCCCCAGGCGCCTTCCGCCCGTCCAAAACGCATCCAGAAGCGTACCTGGCAGTTTCCGATGGTGATGTCGAAGGTGTCGGTGATGATGCCCCTGTAACTCGAGGGGGTTGCCCCCACCCACATGTAACGGTCGTTGGGACCGTGGCCGGGCATGTATTCCTGGATGGCGGGTTTGGGATCGATCGCGTGGGGATTACCATCATTCGTCGCGT
>CAZHYA010000016.1:4644-6194 GCA_964536525.1 uncultured Bacteroidales bacterium
GCGGGATTGGGATCAAGACAGCTGTAGGCAGGGAAAGTCGGGTTTGCTGACGCCGAACTCCATCCTACACCAAGACCGGACTCAAAGCCATTGTTAAGGAACATATCGCATGAACCATCGGAACGCAGGTACACGGAGTCGCCCATACAGATGGTTGTATCGGCCGAAGGCCGGGTGATGGTGATGGCGCATTCCTGCGAGAGGAGCAGCCCGGGTATTAGCAGTATGATAAAAGAGAGTAAGGGGAAAAATATTCGTCTGGCCATGGTTTTGTTCGATGTGGGGATAGTTCCCAAACCTGATCACCTACCCCCGGTTGATTGTTGTCAGCTTTCCGGTATTAAGTTATAACATTGTGCGCTTAGGTCTTACAAATATACATTTTAAGTTAAACTTCCGCCATGGGCGAAATTTCTTTTTACCACTCAAAATGTTCAATATTGTTACAGGCTGCCCTCTTGCAAGATGAACCAAAGAGGTAAAAGTTGCCTTAAAATGCTTTCTGAACTTGCATTTATGCATATTTAAGCATTAATTTAGCATGAAGGCATTGATATTTAATCCATGGTCATGAAACGGTTTTGCTTGATTACGCTCCTGGCCCTGTTCCTCGCCTCCTGCGACCAGGTGATCTTTCCCGAGCCCCAACCCCGTAAGGTCGACGCCTTAAGTGAGTTCCCGGCTGACCTGAGGGGGGTGTTCCTCGATGAGGAAGGTGATACACTTGTTGTTGGCAAAGGATCATTTACGTATGATGATGATGGCTTATCGGGGATGACGGACGTTCATCTGTCCGATTCGGCGGTCATAAAGGCATACAGCGAAAGGTATTTTTTCAGTTCCCGCATTGCATTGGGAGGTGAATTCTACTGGATAACCTATATCATTCACACCCGGGATGGGGGGGCAAAGATGGATGTTTATGCCATGAACCCCGACGAGGTGGTCAATCTGGCGAAGTTGCAGGAGATCACCTCCAAGGTGCGCGATATAGAGGATGACGGGACCACCTATTATCTTTTCGATCCGAAAAGAAAACATTATAAAAAGATCATCTCCGATACTGTTTTCTCGAAGATGATCTCTTTCAGGAGGATCCCGTCAAGGGAATGATATCCTCACCGTGTTGATAGGATTTTCCTGATCAGTATTATTTCCAGACAGGTTCCGCGCGGGGATCTTTTTCCTTTAAAGGTGTTCCCTGGTAGGATTTGTCCCTTTCGGCCGGGACCCCGGTCTTCAGGCCCATATCCTTCGATTTTCCAAAGAGTTCAGGATGGATGTAGAGGCCTTTTTCATGTGCCGGCTTGTCCACTTCCGGCTGGATCCGGTTGGCCTTTGCCCAGGCGTCGTTGCGCACGCCTGTGACCTGCCAGCTCACCTTTACGTTGGGCTTGTCGGTCTGGATGGTGAAAGTGTTCCCTGAGATCTCGTCCTTCACGATGGCCTGTGCGAACTGTCCGATCACGGTAAGCTGGTACCTGAAGTCGATGTTCAGGGCATCGAAATAATCGGGCAGCTCAACGGTGGCCAGGCCGCCGGCATCGGTC
>CAZHYA010000016.1:6204-18438 GCA_964536525.1 uncultured Bacteroidales bacterium
TTCATCATGTCGGGGCTTTCCACGAAGCTGTGCACCAGGTACTTGTTGGCCGGGTCCTGCGGGTGGTCGATCTTGAAGCTGCCGCCCGATTTGGAGAGCGTGCCACTCACCACAACGTCGCCTGCAAGGTAAGCGGCATAATTGGTGGTTGCTGCACCATAGTCATCTGCATAAAGGGCAATGCTGTAATTCGAGCCGGACTGACCATAACCAACGGCATAGACTCCATAGTTGTTGTAGATACCGCCACCGCCTTCACCGAATACACCTTCATTGAAATCGGAGCCTGTTGAGTAAGAATGCCCCAAAACGCCATAGGATATATCGCTGGTGTTGTTTTCTGCCCAGCCCAGAATGGCGGGTGAAAGGTATTGGCCAGTGCTATAAAGTATGTTGAGATCTTCACTCAAGGCTCCCGATGAATTCTCTTCGATCACATGCACCTTTACCAGCGGGTCCAGCGTCCCGACGCCCACATTGTTCCCTTTCCAGGTCATGGTTTGTGCGCCATTCTCATACATGAACACGGCCTGGGAAAAGGGGTTCCAGTAGAGCCATGCCACATCGATATCGGCTTCCTTCATCCAGAGGCCGCTGTTCCCGGTAGCATCGCCGATGAAATAGGATTGCGTGCTGGTTATCTTCGCGTTGGCCATACCAGAGGAATTATTGATATGGAGAAAATCCTCAGGTGTATCCGTGCCTATGCCTACGTATCCGTCGTTATAATAGATGTTGGGCGGGTTCGACTGCCACGGGCTGCTGCCACCACCTCCTGCGCTGGCTGCATAAAACGCAAATGGTACAGTGGCCAGCTTGCTCTTGCCCATGTCGACGAAGGCATTGCCCCCGTTGGGGTCGATCTCGGTCTGGATGTAATAGTTTCCTGTTGCCCAGTTGATGGTGGCGAAATTCCCCGATAGCACCGAGCCTTCACCGATCATCAGGTGGAACAGGCCATAGGCATTCGTCACGGGCGTATGTTTTTCGGAATACAACATGGTGCCGGGCAGGGGGCCCTGCCATACCGACATGCGCACGCTGAGGCCCTGGTTGGCCAGGGGGATGCCCGAACCGTCGCGGGCCATGCCCTGGTAGTCGATGAGTTGCGGAACCTGTCCGCTTGCCAGCAGGCCGAAGGTGATGCCGGCAACAAATATCATAAGTTTAATCTTTTTCATGGTTAATGGTTTTTGGTTATTTCCTGATTAATTTGATGGATTCGATGCGTTTTTCAGCCCCGCTGTCCTCAATGATCATGAGATTGTACATGCCGGGGGCCAGGCCGCCGAGGTCGATGGCTTCGCTGAAGGAACTTTGTCCAGGCAGGGTCTTTGTCAGGACGGCCTTCCCGCTAAAGTCATAGATGATCACGGTCACCGCTGCGGGTTTTTCCAGGTTGGCGGACAGGTAGACCTTTTCACCGCAGGGGTTTGGATAAACAAGGAATTCGTTCTCCCGGTTTATTTCCATGACAGACACCAGCTGGTCGTCGAATTGCTGGAACCCGGACCCCAGGATGACTGTCGGTTGGTAGTGTGTAGCCAGTGGCTCTGCCTGGCCGATGGTCCAGGAGGCGTGAATGGCTGCCGCTTCGTAACTGCCGCCCCCTGAACAAAACACATGCCTGGGCATCTCCTGCGAGCGCCCTGTGAAAGCCAGCAAAACTGCAATTACCACGAGTAATGGTTTTAAATGTTTCATGGTTTAGAAGGTTTTGTAAAGGATCAAGTTCAGATCTGGCAGGAATAATAATTTAGCAGGGCCCGTCAACCCTGAAAATTAAACATGAGGTAAATATACGATGATATCGTCCCAAAAGCAAGAAAACTTCCGGAGGTGAGGTTTTGGGAGATTATGATCCGCTTTATGCGGTGTTATGAGTGCTATGGCTTTTGTTCCACCGGGTTCATGTCCTGATCTACCTCCGTGAAACCTTGCGGCACTGCGAAGAGCGAGGGATCCGGCTCCCAGGGTTCAATATTTTCGAGGACCATATAGGTGTTGTCCGAATAATGGCTTACCATTTTCACCGGGAAGTTGAGTTCTTCCGAGAACCACATACTGAGGAAGGGCTTATCATCCTTGTAGATGACTTTTTTAATGCATTCGTAGCCATTCACGGTTTCCCGGTCTTCGATCTTTTCTTCCCCGTTAGCCAGGTGCCCGGCATAGGCCTGGGCGGGATCGTTCATCCGGCTCATCATGCCGTCGGTGGGCATATAATGTACCACTTTCTCCTCCACGATCATGATGGCCGTCTGGTTCTCTTCAGGCCATACGATGACGATGCCGGTGATATCGGCAGCATAATCGTACCTGTATTGTGATCCGTCGGAATGCACCTTGTATTCCTGCAAAGTTCCTTGCATGGAGTTGGTCATATCGGCCTGCCACTGCCCCAGGCTGATGAGGGGGAGCAGGAGGATGGGGAGGAAGAAGGATTTTTTCATGGCGATGGTCTTGGTATTGAGATGTGAGTACTGAGTATTGAGAATGATGGTTTGTTCATTCAAATATAGGGAATTGCGGGGGCGATGTCAATTTTTTCACTCATCGATACGATCCCGGCCAGGCAACACCACTATCCAGGATCAGGTATCCAGCTTCCAGCATCCTGCCGGCAGATCCCACTAAAATTTCCCCCTGAAATATTGCATATTAAATGAAAATATCTATCTTTGCACTCGCTTTTTAAGCAAAATTCCTCCTTAGCTCAGTTGGTTAGAGCATCTGACTGTTAATCAGAGGGCCGCTGGTTCAAGTCCAGCAGGAGGAGCGGCAAAAAAGGGACTTCACTTTCGTGAGTCCCTTTTTTGATTTACAATTCTGTATTCTGTATTTTAAATTTTAGAAGTATTCTGCTCCGCTGGTTACTTCTACCGGTCATCCTGACGAGCGGAGCGAGGAAGGACCCCCTGGCGTTTTGCAGAACATTGGCATAAAGCTCTAAATGCAATTAAAACTCTAAACCCTAATTACCCAAATCCTAAACAAATCCAAATCGCCCAATATTAAAATCCCAAATCAACTCAACACTCAACACTCAAAACTTTATTGTGGCAAGGCTTTCGGGTGGTTGCAACTCTTGATTTCGAAAATGAGGTAAAAATGGGGTGAGTTGCAGCTTTTCCCCGTCCCCCGCACCCCGCACCCCGCACCCTACCCCCACAATTGACTTCCCCTCCCACATTTCGTATATTTACCTGTGAATAAAAGCATTAAATCCGTTCACGGATAGACGGGAATCCTTCGGATGTTACATCTGTTATAGTTTTTGTTACATATCTGATAACCGAAATCGAAAAGCAAGGTTAAATTCGAAAAAACTGTTGCTATGAAGAAAATTTACTTTCTGTTAATTGCACTTCTTATGGTAGGATCTGCAATGACCCAAACAGATGATCCTTGTGAATCTTGTCTGCCTGATGGAATGTGGTTTGCAACACAAAGTCAGATTGACAGTTTTCCTATTAATCATCCAAGTTGTACTGAAATATTAGGTGATATAATAATCCAAGGAGATGATATTACTGATATAAATGCTTTTTCATTGGTTACTATTTTCTCAGGAGATCTTGAAATTGGAATTGGGGCTCTTGCATTAGGAAATCCATTGTTAAAAGATCTATCAGGTTTGGAAAATGTCACTTCTATTGGTGGTGACTTAAATATTTACTATAATGATTCATTAAACTCTATAGTTGCATTGGAATCCCTTGGTTTTCTCGGGGGACAATTGGGTATTGGTTATAATCCTCAATTAAGTTCGTTGGAAAGCCTGATCGCTTTGGACACCGTTGATGGATTACATCTTGATTTTTTATGGTCATTGAAAGATTTAACAGGTTTGGAAAACTTGAAATTTATTGATGGTCCACTACATATCACAAGTTGTGACAAGCTTAAGAACTTATCAGAATTAAACAACCTGATTGCCATTAACGGTGATTTGAGGATTGTTAGTAATTGGTTATTACGCAGTCTTTCAGGGCTAGACAATATTAATGAATCTTCTATTTATAATTTATCCATTATTAACAATGATTCATTATCCACCTGTGAAGTTCAGAGTATATGCGATTATATTGCCAGTCCGAATGGTAATGTTAGTATTGTTGACAATTTTATTGGATGCAACAGTCTTCAAGAAGTAGAGGAAGCTTGTGAATCAATTTCCATCAGAGAAGAGGATCAACTACAAGTAAATAAAATTTACCCCAACCCTGCTCACACAACAATAACAATTGAACTCCCAACCCAACCATCAAAAAACACAACCCTGATCATTTCCAACACCAACGGCCGGCAACTCATCACCCAGCCCATAACCAAAACTCAAACCGAAATAGACATCAGTTCAGTACCATCCGGCATCTACATCGTCAAGGTATGGAATGACAAAGATGTGATGGTGCGGAAGGTGATCAGGCGATAGAAATCTGAAATCTGAACTCGGAAATCTGGACTTTGAACTTCTGCTGCGCCGGTAAAGTGCTACCGGTCATCCTGACGAGCGGCGCGAGGAAGGACCTGCCGGCGAATTGCAGTAAATTAGTTTAATGCTGTATAACGTCAGCAAAATGTTCACCAGTAAATTTATAAGTAATTTTGTATCCATTCAGGTTTAATACTTTCATTATGAAATCAATCTGTATATCGTTTTTTGCTCTCATTTTTCCCTTGCTTTTTCTTGGTCAGCAATTAACCCTTGTAACAAGCCTTCATGAATCATTAAATGAAAGCTCGGGCTTAATATACTTGAACCAAAAATTGATCACGCACAATGATTCCGGAGGAGAAGCCGCATTATATGAATTCGACAGCATTTCGGGTGAAGTTACACGTGAGGTATTTCTGAGTAATGCCACCAATGTTGACTGGGAAGATTTATGTTATGACGACAGCTACATTTATGTGGCAGATTTTGGAAATAATGCAGGTTCAAGGACCGATCTGAAAATATATCGCATTTTAATTTCAGATTATTTTATGACGGAGAATGATACTGTAAGTGCTGACATCATAAGTTTCAGTTATGCAGACCAGACAAATTTTACCCCGAGCGCCTACACTACAAATTTTGATGCTGAAGCATTGATCTCCTGCAACGACAGCTTGTATATTTTTACCAAAAACTGGGGCAATTACCGGACAAACATATATCCTGTTCCAAAAACGCCCGGAACATACCAGGTAGAGAAAACAGACAGCATTGATTCGCAAGGCCTTGTTACCGGCGCTACGCATAATTTTTCTGTCAATACCATTGTTCTGTCAGGCTACACCCTCAGTTCGGCCTTCATTATAGAGATCAGTGGTTTTACGCCCAATCAGTTTTCGAGTGGAACCATTGAACGATATCAGGTTGATCCCCCAAACGGCTCTTCACGTATGATTGAAAGCATTGCCTTTCTGAATCATTATCAATATTACCTGACGGCAGAACAAAACTTCAGCGGTGCTGCCTCTCTGTACAGGCTGAACACAGATAATTCAATGAGTATTGATGAGCCTGAAAAAACAGGTGATCTCATCTACCCCAACCCAACCCACTCAACCATCACCATAGAACTCCCAGCCCACCCTTCAAAAAACACAACACTGACCATTTCCAACACCAACGGCCGGCAACTTATCACACAACCTATAACAGAAACCAAAACGGAGATCGACATCAGCCAGCTGCCCGCCGGCATCTACATCGTTAAAGTGTGGAACGACAAAGATGTGATGGTGCAGAAGGTGATCAGGCGATAGAAATCTGAAATCTGAACTTTGAACTACGAAATACAAACTTCTGCAGCGCCGGTAAAGTGCTACCGGTCATCCTGACCCCGAGGACTCGGGGGAAGGCCCCCCAGCGTTATGAAGTACTATAGTTTATTGCACCTCCCGGCATTTCGCAGAACATCCGGATAACCCCCTCCATCATCATTCACCTCTGTTATCCAAATCAACTCAACACTCAACATTCAAAACTCAACACTTTTAATAAAAAACCCCATCACCACCGTGCCAACCACCCCGAACCCGACCACCACAAGGATGGCGGTGAGGGAGCTGATAAAAAATACACAGGAAATGGTGATCATGACCCACATGGTGCCGATGGCATGGATCTTGGCCCTGCGCGTCATGCCCTTCTTTTCCTGGAAATCGAGGATATACTGCCCCAAAACCCTGTTGGATACAAGCTTGCGGTGCAGCCTTTCCGAACTTTTCAGGTACAGCCATGCCGCCAGCAGCAGGAAAGGCGTGGTGGGCAGGCCGGGGACGACGATCCCCAATACGCCCAGCAGCAGCGAAAGGGTACCCAGCAAGGCCCAGAGTATTTTCAGCGGGTTCAAATCAAACTCCTTTCCGTGATGTTGCCCGTATCCTTCAAGGCTAAATAATTGCCCACATGACTTATCCGGCACCCCTCCCGGATAATAAAAACAGCAACCATATCCAAACCCAGGGCCACAATCAAAATAATATTGACTTTTGTCTTTATTCTAATTCTTATTCTATCTCTTATTCCTTATTCCTTGTTCCTCTGTTCATTATTCTATCTCCCCGCCATGGTCCGCTTCAGTTCGCGGGCATGGGCCAGGAAGGTGTCCACGTCCATCTCCCTGAAGAAGAGCAGGCCGTGGGCGGCCCTCAAACGGGGGTGTTCGTTCTGGTAGAAATAGTTCTTCCCCAGCAACAGCTGGATGTGCTTCATCTGGTCGATCCACACCTGCTGCGCCAGGGTGCTGAACTTGCCGTCGAGCAGGTAGCTGGGAAAAGGGGCCTCCACCTGGCTGAGGTAGCAGTCGGTGAAAGCATCCTCCATGATGGCCAGCGAATTGAGGGAAACGGGCACGATCACGTCGGCCTCTGCAGGGTGGAAGCGGTACCATACATTGCGGTAACCGATGATGCGAAGCCGGCCGAGGTCTTCTTCCTTCTGCCACATGCGGATGGCCTCGGCGATCACCTGCAGCACCTTGTAGTGGGTGTCGGGACCGCTGCCCTCCGGGTCGAAAGCAAGGCTGACCACCGTGGGTTTCTTCTCCCGGAGCATCCTCAGTACAGGCATGACATCGCGCTCGGGCTCGGGCTGTTCGGTGAAAATATCGCCGGTATAGAAACCCAGCCTCAGGTGGTGCACGTTCTTCACCTGCACCCCGAAATGCGCCCATACCAGCTCTTCCTCGAACTCGCGCAGCATGCCCTTGAGCTGCTGGATCTCGTGCGAATTCTTCTGCCCGTCGTACGAATCCCTCAGCTCCCTGATCACCTTCTTCACCTGCGAACGCAGCGACGCCAGGTCCTTCACCTTATAGATGTCGACAATGGCCCTCACCATACGGTGGCTCAACCCCCTGCGCCGCTCATGCGGCTCGCCCGAGGCCACCTTGTCGAGGTAGTGGTAAACGTCCTTGTCCCACTTGTATTTGTATCCCTCATCAAAGAAGTCGGGGTAATACACCATCTGTATCTTGCCCTCGCCCAGGAATTGCAGCACATCGGTCATGGCATGCAGGATGAACGGGTTGGTTACGGCGGTGAAGCCCGAGGTGAGGATCGAAAAGTCGAAGTTGTTGGACGACTGCCTGAGCTGCTGGGCGATGTGCGGCATCAGGCCCAGCATGATGTCGTCGTGGTGCGGGCCGGTATGGAAATAGCGCTGCTCTTCCTCCTTCACCATCCCCCTGGCGATCTTCTGCCTGAACCTTTCGATCACCCCGGGCACGGTGTTTTCATCGAGGTTCGGGATCAGCCGGCACCAGGGGTCGTGTTTCAGGTCGTTGAGGGTGAGGTGGTGCCCGTACCTGTCGATCCTCCTCACAAGGTCGGTCACTGCACGGTCGGTCTTCTCCTGTGTCCACGGGCCTTCATGGTAATAGGCATCCACGCTGTCGCTCAGCCGGCAGGCTGCCCCCCTGGTGAGGAAAAACCGAGCGTTCTTCAGCTTGTGCAGCGCCGTGGCGGGGTATTGGTTGCCGGCTTCGTTCTCCAGGGCATCCTTCACCACCCCGGCCTTGGCCTCCCCGGCGGCGATGATGATGGCCACGGCCTCGGGATCGTAGGTGATGGTCCTGAGCCCGATGGTGATCACCAGCCTGTTGCGCGACACCGCTATCCCGCCCAGGTCGCCCGCAGCAACGGCCTGCGTCACGAAGTTGGTCTCCATCAGGCGGGTAGTTGAATAGTGGTCGGAACCCCTGATGTTGAAGGCGATATGCCCGTCGGGGCCGATGCCGCCCAGGAAGAATCCGATGCCGCCCTTCTCCCTGATCTTCTCTTCGTAACGGGCGCACCAACCGTCGATCATCATCACCGACTGCTTCTGAATATCCTCAAAGGTGCTCTTCGCCTCGCGGTAGCGCAGGGAGAGGTCGACATGGTGGCCGGGGAACACGTCGCGGTATTTGCGGCTCTCATACAGGGGGATCTCTGCCGTGTTGATCAGCAGGGCCCTGCCGGGATCGAGGCCGAATCCCCTGATATAAAATTCGTTCACATAATAGTAAAAACTGTTGTGCTGGCGGGGGTCGATGGGATAGAACTCGTCGATCTGCACGAAGTGAAGGCCGCCCAGCACGGGCTTCTTCACATTGCCAAGGCCGTACTGCTCACGGATCTCCCTCCCGCGACGATCATCCCAGTGCTTCAGCAGGAAGCTGGTCCATTTGATGAAGTATTCGGGCGTCTTTCCCGTGGGCAGGCTGATCACCCCTTCAGGGTTCTGCGACACCCATTCGAGGAAGCGGAGGGCCGTGAGCAATCCCAGCTGCGGGAAATTGTCGACCAGGACATAAGGCATGAAGACCTTATCCCATTTCGTCGGGTTCATGGAAAAAAAGTGTCGCTCTACGTTCGACAATTGTGTCTGGCCAGGGGCGATGTGTTGTTCCGGCATAATATCCTGCGTTGGGTCTGCAACAACAAAAATAGCGAATCCAAAGCATCCGGCATGACCCAAGCATCATTCTGTATCCCTTTTTCCATATTCCCTTTCCCTTTTTCCTTGATTTAGTACCTTTGATCATCCAATCCAAACATCATGACACGGCTTATCGGCATCTTCCTCCTCAGCATGATCCCCTTCGCGGGCATATCCCAGGGGAGCTGGGAACTGGTCGGGGTGCCAACATCACACCACCTGAGGTCGGTCTTCTTCACCGACAGCCTCTATGGGTGGGCCGTGGGCGATACGGGCACCATCATCCATACGACTGACGGGGGCGTGAGCTGGATGGTGCAGGATGCCGGTACGCAGAACAACATCAGGCATGTGTTCTTCCTCGACCGTGAGAGGGGATGGGCGTCTTCCTGGAATTTCGAAGGATTCTACGGCACGCTGCTACTGAAAACGCAGGATGGCGGGTCCAACTGGACACAGGTCCCTTATCCTGACGATTATATCTTTATCAATTGTATCCTTTTTCTCGATTCCCTGACGGGATGGATGGGCGGAAGCCCGCATGCCCTGGTGAAGACGACCGACGGCGGCCAGAGTTGGGCGCAGGCGGCCATCGACACCAATGCGCTGGCTTTTTTCCCGGTTCTGAACGTGTATTTTTATGATGAACTTCATGGCTATGCCTGCGGGGGGATGTTCGACATCGCAGGGGTGACCTGGAGCACTTCCGACGGCGGAGCGCTCTGGCACCCCATAAAGACCGGGGAGGCCCCGGCCGATGAAGTGCACGGAATGCATCTTTACGGTCCCGACGAGGTGATCGGCGCCGGTGGCGATCCCGAACAGGGTTATGGGGTGGCCATGATACGCACCACCAACGGGGGTGAGAACTGGGACTACGAGGAATTGTCGATGCCAGGCAATGCCTTCGACATCGACTTCAGGGACGAAAACGAGGCATGGGCACCATTGGGTCCGCAACAGCAATTGATCTACAGCCTCGATGCCGGCGATACATGGACACGGATGCCCAGCCCGGGCAACACGGCGATCTTCGACATGACCTTCCCCGACAGCATGCACGGCTATGCCGTAGGCTATAACGGGGCATTCCTGCGCTATAAACCACTGGGCGTCGGTTTACGGGAGCCTGCCCGCGGGCGTGTAAGCGCCAGGGTATTCCCAAATCCCGCCGATGGCGTGATACAACTTTCTGTTGAAGGCGATATGGGGCGATCAGGGGAGTTTTCCCTTTATTCCCCGGAGGGACAAAAAGTAATGGCCCTGCCCGTAAATGGTTCGGGGAAACGTATCGACCTTACAGGCCTTCCTCCGGGAATATATTTCTTTCGCCTGCTGTTCAGTGAGGATGATGAGCCCGGGATCATTACCGGGAAGCTGGTCTTATGGTAAACTGACCATTTTTCGGCTGACCCTGTAGCCCCCTGCATCCAGCGAGTAAATGTATATCCCTGCATGCCTGATCGCTACATCCACTTCGTGCATCCCTGCCGGGAAATACCCTTCTGAGGGTGTGAAGATTTCCGATCCCGACATGGAAAACACCTTCAGGCTCACGAAGCCGGGTTCATTCAGGAAAAAGCTGATGGTGGTACTTCCTGTAAATGGATTAGGCCTGTTCTGCAGGAGCCTTGCGTGTGGCTTTTCGTAGCCGGGGATCCTGTCGAGCGAGGAAAAGTTGATGGGCACGCTCCACAGCTGGTAGATGCCCGTGGAGTTATCCATCCATACCGGCCATAGTTTGTCGGGGGTGGAGGTGATGTCGATATTGTCGCCCTGGTAACCCTGTCCCAGGCCGCCGATGGGTTCGGGCCGGTAGTTGTGGTCGCTGATTTCGTATTCCTTCCAGCTATCTCCCCCGTCGGCAGAGCGTGCCAGCCATACGCCGGCCGAATCGCTGCCGGTGTTGCGGTCGTCGTAAAAGATGATGTCGACAGCCCCGTACATGTCGACATGTACGGCCGGGAAATACTGGATCTTCCCGTTCCCGGTGATATCCTGGTTAACCCTGATTGCCGGCGACCAGCTCTGGCCGCCGTCTTCAGAGCGGTTGAGGATGATGTCGGGGTCGCTGCCGGCAGGGGCAAGGTCTTTCTGCCCGGTGACGATATAAATCCAACCATAGTAGTCACCTGCGCTGGTGTCGACGGCAATGCCGGGCAGGCCGTTCACCCTGATGTTGCCTTTCTCCGGCAGCAGGCCGGTGATGCCGTTCATCGCGAAAGCTTCCTCGCTCACGGTCCAGGAGCTTCCCCCGTTGCCGGAAGAGGCAAAGCCTACATAGATCTCTTTGAAAGGGGTAACATCGGTAACTCCCGCCCAGCACACATACACTTCCCCTCCGGGGCCTACACAGATGTCGCCTCCGGCGCTCCGGTTAGGGGGGTCGTTGATCGGCACGGGGATACTCCAGGCCTGTCCCCCGTCGTCGGTGTACGACATCATGAGGGGGAAGGGCGGGGAGAAACGCACCCATATGGCATAGGTGCGCCCGTAGAACGGGCTCCCGGGGAAATAGTCGGTGGCCAGTGAGGCCCGCTCCAGGTCGTCGGTCGAGATCACCTTCTGTGCCGACCAGCTGAGGCCATTGTCGGTAGAGTAATGCGAATACAGGCCGGAGAAAGGTGCCCTGCCCAGCCTGGTCAGGATCAGGGTGCCGTCCTTGTCGATGGCAATGCCCGGGTCGCCTCCGTGAAAGGCAAAGGGCTCGCCGCTGCAGGTGTCGCTGCCCTGCCAGGTGCCGCCGCCGTCGGTGCTCACATAGATGCCTTCGCTCACGAAAAAGGGGATGAAGGTGAGGGTGTTGCAGGATGCGAACATGATGCCGGGGTCGAGGGGGCTGTTCACGATGAACACCTCCGTCTGGCTCACATTGCCGGGATGAAGCCGGAAGTTGTTGTCCGGCTCGAAATACAGCCGGCCGGCCTGGCCCGTGGCAAAAAGCACCGGCAACACTGTGATCATCATATACAGGAGGATCCTCTTCATGCCTAAAAACGATAACCCAGGTTGGCGGAAATGAAATAATTACGCGGCTCGCCGGCTTCGTAGAACCTCCTGTCGGCCGAGTTGGTATTGGTAAAGCCCACATACCCCTCATCCAGCATGTTGTTGAGGCTGCCGGAGAGCATGAAACTGAAATCGCCGAAAGCCATGTCCAGCCCCAGCACCCCGTTCAGCAGCCGGTAGCCGGCTGTCTTGTCGGTGTTGGCATCGTCGACCCACAGCCCGCTCACGCCCATATAGCTCATCCTGGCGAAGCCGCTGATCTGCCGGTAGATCGGCACCGTCCAGGAGAGCGACAGGTAGAGGTT
>CAZHYA010000017.1:0-4723 GCA_964536525.1 uncultured Bacteroidales bacterium
ACGTGGTCAAAACGATCATCGAGACACGCGAAATGGATGTGGCCGTGCAAACGGCATTGTACCTGGGGGCCAAGGGCGATACGGTTTTGCTTTCACCGGCCTGCGCCAGCTTCGACCTGTTCGAGAATTTCGAGGACCGCGGGTTGCAATTCAAGGCATCGGTAAACAATTTATAATATGACGCGAATACTTGGAAATATCAGGGGTGATAAGGTGATCTGGGCAGTGGTCATCCTGCTGTCGGTGTTTTCCCTGCTGACGGTGTACAGTTCCACCGGCACCCTGGCCTACAAATACCAGGAGGGCAACACCGAGTATTACATGCTGAAGCATTTTATCATCCTGCTCTTCGGATTTCTGATCATGTACCTCACCCACCTGGTCAAGTTCACCTATTTCAGCCGGATCTTCCAGATCGCTTTGTGGATCGCCGTTCCGCTGCTGGTGCTCACGCTCTTCGTGGGCCTCGACCTCAACGAGGCCAAGAGGGTGCTGCCGCTGCCCTTCAGCCTGACCTTCCAGACCTCCGACCTTGCCAAGCTCACCCTGATCATGTACCTGGCCAGGATGCTGAGCAAGAAGCAGGACCGCATCAAGGATTTCAAATCAGCCTTTGTGCCGATCATGATCCCCGTGCTCATCGTCTGCGCCCTGATCCTCCCGGCCAACTTTTCCACTGCCGCACTGCTCTTTGTGACCAGCCTGGTGCTGATGTTCATCGGCAGGGTGAGCATGAAATACATCTTCTCACTCGTAGGCATCGGCATCGTGGCCTTTGTGCTGCTCCTGGTCCTCGCCCGGGCCTACCCCGAAGTGTTGCCCCGTGCCAACACCTGGGAGATGAGGATCATGACCTTCTTCGACAAGGAAGACGTTGACAGCGACAAGAATTACCAGGTAGAACAGGCCAAGATCGCCATCGCCTCCGGGGGGCTGATCGGCAAATTTCCCGGCAACAGCACCCAGCGCAACTTCCTGCCCCACCCGTATTCGGATTTCATCTTTGCCATTTTCATCGAGGAATACGGCCTGGCGGGCGGCACATTCCTGGTGCTGCTTTACCTGATCCTCTTCTTCAGGGTGGTGCGCATTGTGGCACGGATACCGAGAAACTTCGGTGCCTTCATGACCGTAGGTGTGGGCTTCAGCCTGGTGTTCCAGGCCATGATCAACATGGCCGTAGCCGTGAACCTTATCCCGGTCACCGGACAGCCCCTGCCCCTGATCAGCATGGGCGGCACCTCCATTTGGTTCACCAGCATCGCCCTGGGGATCATCCTCAGTGTTAGCAAAGAAATTGACACCAAACCCGAAAACATCGATGAATATGTCGCAGCCTGAAAAAAAGATCATCATCAGCGGTGGCGGCACAGGAGGCCACATCTTCCCGGCTGTGGCCATTGCCGACAGCCTGAAGGGCAGGCTTGGCCATGCAGACATCCTGTTTATCGGGGCCAGGGGTCGCATGGAGATGGAAAAGGTGCCGGCCGCCGGATATCCCATCAGGGGACTATGGATCAGTGGCATACAGCGGAGGCTGACCCTCAGGAACCTGTCGTTCCCGTTCAAGCTCATTTCGAGCATGATGAAGGCGTACCGGATCATCAGAAAGTTCAGGCCCGACGTTGCCATTGGCACAGGCGGCTATGCCAGCGGCCCCATGCTGAGGGCTGCCTCGCGCCGCGGCATCCCCTCCCTGATACAGGAGCAGAATTCATTTCCGGGCATCACCAACAAGATCCTTGCCCGGTCGGTCGACACCATATGTGTGGCCTTCGAAGGGATGGAAAAATATTTCCCTGCCGGGAAGATCGTCATCACCGGGAACCCGGTAAGGCAGGACATCCTGTCGGCTGAAGGCAGGCGCGACGAAGGGCTGGCCCACTTCGGGCTGAAGGGTGGAGTAAAAACAGTGCTTTTCGTAGGAGGCAGCCAGGGGGCCCGTTCGATAAACCTTGCCCTGGCCGGTCAGCTGGAAGGGATCCTGAAAGAAGAGGTGCAGGTCATCTGGCAATGCGGAACCCCGTTCCTCGAAAATGCAAAGGCCCTGAGTACAGGGTTGCCGCCCCGGATGTCGGAAAGACTGAGAATATTTGAATTCATCAAGCGGATGGACCTGGCCTATGCGGCAGCCGACATTGTGGTATCCAGGGCCGGCGCCATTGCCATCTCCGAACTCTGTATCGCCGGAAAACCGCTGATCCTTGTCCCGCTGCCCACCGCCGCCGAAGACCATCAGACCCGGAATGCGCAGGCCCTGCAGGAAAAGGATGCAGCCATCCTGCTGAAGGACCATGAGCTGGGGGAAAAGCTGGCCATTACGCTGACAGGCCTGTTAAAAGATGAAGAAAGGCAGGCCGCCATGAAGCAGAACATCAGGAAGCTGGCCAAACCCGAAGCCACAGAGAAAATTGTTGATGAGATCATAAAACTGCTGGAAAGATGAACGAACACCTGAAGACCAATACCATCTATATGCTGGGCATCGGCGGCATAGGCATGAGCGCCCTGGCCAGGTATTTCCGTCGGCAGGGCAAAGAGGTTTCGGGCTACGACCATGCCGAGACACCGCTGACCAGGCAGCTTGAAACGGAAGGGATGAACATCCACTACCGCGACGACCCGGCCTACATCCCCTGCGATGCCGGCCTGGTGATCTATACCCCGGCCATCCCGTCGACCAACAGGGAGCTCACCTATTGCAAAGAGGTGGATTTTGTGGTCAGGAAGCGGGCGGAGGTGCTGGGCATGATCGCAGAGGATATGGACACCATCGCCGTGGCCGGCACCCACGGCAAGACCACAATCTCTTCGATGATCGCACATATCCTGCACAGCAGCGGCATGCCAATTACCGGCTTCATCGGCGGCATCATGAACAACTATGAAAGCAATCTCCTCGATGATCCCGGGAGCCGGTACCTGGTGGCCGAAGCCGATGAGTACGACCGCTCATTTCATTACCTGCAGCCATGGATCGCCATCGTGTCGGCAGTGTCGGCCGACCATCTCGACATCTACGGTTCGGAGGAAGCGCTCATTCATTCCTTCTCCGGCTTCATCGAACGCATCAGGGCGGGCGGCACGCTGGTGGTTCATGAAAGCGTAAAACACATGTTCAGCCTTCCGCCAGGCACCATCGTTTACGGCCATGACCCCGAAGCACATCTGCGCATCACCAATGTGAGGGTGGAGGAGCACAGGTACCATTTCGACCTGTCGGATGGCCACAATACGACAAGCATCAGCATGCTGGTGCCCGGCGTCCATAACATCGAAAATGCCACAGCCGCAGCGGCAGCATGCCTCCGTGCAGGACTGGGGATGGAAGATATCAAAAACGGACTGGAAACATTCAGGGGGGTTAAGCGACGTTTCGAATATATCATCGACGATGATGATCTCGTATTTATCGACGACTACGCGCATCACCCCGAGGAGATCACCGCCTGCATCAGCACGGCAAGGACCCTCTATCCCGGCAAAAAGATCACCGGGGTGTTTCAGCCCCACCTTTACAGCAGGACCCGCGACCTTGCCGACGCCTTTGCCTCCAGCCTGGGACAGCTCGATGAGGTGATCCTGCTCGACATCTATCCCGCCAGGGAAGAACCCATCGCAGGGGTGGATGCACAGATGCTGGCAGACCGGATCGGGATAAGCCGGAAAACCGTCAGCACAAAGAAAGACCTTGCCGGCGAAATACTGAACCGCAGACCTGAGGTGCTGATCACCATGGGCGCAGGAGACATCGACCAGCTCATTGGCATAATAAAGGACAAACTAAAGGACAGGAAATGATCAGGATACTGAAAATATTGTTCTGGGCAGGGCTGATCACAGCGGTTGGGATCGCGCTTGTTTATGCAGGGCAGCGGCACGAAGAAACCATCTGCACCGATTTCGTTTTGAAGATAGAAAGCCGCAACAGCAATCCCCTGGTCACGGCCGGAGAGATTGAAAAGCGCATCGTGGAAGCCACCGACAGCCTCATCGGGAAGCCGGTAGGCAAGATCAACCTTTACGACATTCACCGGGTGATACAGGAGATCCCTTATGTTGAAAGGGCCGACATCCTTTCGGATATCAATGGCAGCATCCGCATAGGCATCCACCTGAGGGAGCCGGTGGTGAGGGTCATGAGCAGCGGTTCTAACAGTTTTTATATCGACACTGAAGGCTGGCTGATGCCTGTCAATCCAGGACATCCCGGCAGGGTGCTCATCGGCAGCGGAAACCTCGGACAGCGCATCACGGTGGCGGGCCATCCCCGCATGCATGTCGACTCCCTGCCCGAAAGATCGATGGTAAGGGAACTTTTCAGGATGGCAAAATATATCAACAGCTCCGGCTTCCTGAGGGCACTGATCGCGCAGGTACATGTTGAAGGCCACGATGATGTGAGGCTCATCCCTGTGGTTGGCGATTACATCATCATGTTTGGCGGCTTTGACGAGGCGGAAGAGAAATTTGAAAAACTGACCACATATTATAGAGAGGGGGCCGGGAAGGCCGGATGGGTGCAATACAGCACCATCGACCTCAGATACCAAAACCAAGTAATCTGTTCAAAAAAATAAGACCATGGAAAACTCTGAAATTATTGTAGGACTGGATATAGGGACAACCAAGATAGCAGCCATCGTTGGAAGGAAGAACGAGCATGGGAAGATCGAGATCCTCGGCCATGGGCGTACCGAGTCCATAGGGGTGAAGCGTGGTG
>CAZHYA010000017.1:4733-17152 GCA_964536525.1 uncultured Bacteroidales bacterium
ATATCGAAAACACCGTCAACTCCATCAAGATCGCCATTGAGCAGGCCGAACAAAAGTCGGGCGTCGACATCAAATATGTTAATGTTGGCATTGCCGGCCAGCACATCAAGAGTCTTCAGCATCACGGAAGCATCATCCGAAAGAATGTCGACGAGGAGATCAGCCAGCAAGACATCGACACGCTAAACAGCAACATGTTCAACCTGAACATGGCTCCGGGCGAGGAGATCATAGAGGTGATCCCGCAGGAATATATCATCGATGCGGAGCAGGGCATCAAGCAGCCCGTAGGGATGCTGGGCAATTCGCTCGAAGCCAACTTCCATATCATCATCGGGCAGACGGCGGCTGCAAAAAACATTTATAAGTGTGTGAGGAAGGCGGGGCTGGAAGTTGTAGACCTCATCCTGGAGCCCATTGCCTCTGCCGAGGCCGTGCTCAACGAAGAGGAGAAGGAGGCCGGCGTGGCACTGGTGGATATTGGCGGCGGCACCACAGACATCGCCATCTTCCAGGACGGCATCATCAGGCATACCGCGGTGATCCCCTTTGGAGGCGACATCATCACCGACGACGTGAAGGAGGGCTGCACCATCATCAAGAAGCACGCCGAGGAGCTGAAGATCAAGTTCGGGTCGGCGCTGGCCAGCGAAAACCGCGATGAGGAGGTGGTGGCCATCCCGGGACTCAGGGGCAGGCCTCCCAAGGAGATCACCCTGAAGAACCTTGCCAGCATCATCCAGGCCAGGATGGAGGAGATCATCGACCATATCCACTACGAGATCAAGAACTCGGGATACGAGAAAAAACTTATCGGCGGCATTGTCCTTACGGGCGGCGGGGCGCTGCTGAAGCACCTGGTGCAGCTCACGGAGTTCATCACCGGCATGGACACCCGCATCGGATACCCCAACGAACACCTTTCGCAGGATGTACCCGACGAGATGGCCAGCCCGATGTATGCCACCGGTGTCGGGCTCGTGATCGAAGGCATCGCCAGGCTCGACAAGGAGAAGGGAAAAGCCATGCAGGGCGACAAGAAAAAAGGGAAGCAAAAAACGGAAAAACAGCCCCGTCAGGCCAGCTTCCTGAAGACCATACAGGAATGGTTCGAGAAAGACCAGCTCGACTGATTAATCAACAACCACATTGTTAATAAAAACAAAAAGCACAACAATACAACGCAATTTATTCACCTAAATTTAATTGACCAATATGGAGGATATGATCAAATTCGAAATGCCAAAGAACCAGTCGTCGATCATCAAGGTGCTCGGTGTAGGCGGCGGTGGCAGCAATGCAGTCAACCACATGCACCGGCAGGGAATCAGGGGGGTCGACTTTATCGTCTGCAACACCGACGCCCAGGCCCTCGACATGAGTCCGGTGCCCAATAAGATCAGCCTCGGCCACAAGGGCCTCGGAGCAGGTTCAGTGCCTTCGGTGGCTGAGAAAGCCGCCATTGAGAAATCAGAAGAGATCAAGAAGATCCTCTCAACCAACACCGAGATGCTGTTTATCACCGCAGGTATGGGCGGCGGTACCGGCACCGGGGCGGCACCGGTAATCGCCAGGCTGGCCAAAGAGATCGACCTCGAAGACGAAGAGGTGAACAAGATCCTGGTGGTGGCCATCGTGACCTTGCCCTTCAGCTGCGAGGGAAGGAAAAGAAAACAGCAGGCAGAGAAAGGCATTGAAGAGATCAGGAAATATGCCGATGCCGTTCTCATCATCAGCAACGACAAGCTGCGCGAGCTTTACGGCAACCTGGGCCTGTCGGAGGCTTTCAGGAACGCCGACAATGTGCTGCTCACGGCAGCAAAGGGCATCGCGGAGCTGATCACGGTAAAGGCTTATGTGAACATCGACTTCAAGGATGTGAACACCGTGATGAAGAACAGCGGCGTAGCCATCATGGGCACCGGCATCGCTGCAGGTGACAACCGTGCCAGGCAGGCCATCGAAGATGCCCTCAAGTCGCCTTTGCTCAACGACAACGACATCAGGGGCACCAACAATATCCTGCTCTATCTCTCTTCCGGCGAAAAAGAGATATCGATGGACGAGATCACCGAGATCACCGAATTTATCATTAAGGAAGCAGGGCCCCAGGTGGAAGTGATCTGGGGAGCGGGACGCGACGAAAGCCTCGGCGAGCAGATCAGCGTAACCGTGGTGGCCACAGGCTTTGAAAAGGAAAAGAGCGAACCGCCAAATAAGCAGGTTCAGGACCTGTACGGCAATGACAGGCCGGCCAGGGATACGGAGGATGTAGCCCTTCCGCGGCCCACCAGGCCGGCGTCGGAGCCCTCCCACGAAGAGGATGATGAGGAGGACAATGAAAATGAGATCCGGCTGATCAGGCCCAGGGATCCAGAGAGGAGGCCATCGCCACCGGCAGAGACCACCCATCGTGCAGAACCACGCAATGTGATCAGGTTCACACTCGAAGAAGGTCCGAAGAGTGAGCCCTCCGAGACCAGAACGGTTACGGAGATAAGCAATTCAGGCAACGAAGAGAAGGTGCCGGAGGCGAAAAAGGATGATACGGTAACTGCCACCCGGCCGGGAATAACCGAGGTAAGGGAAGCGGAGCCCATCACGCCCGAAGAAAGGGAGTCGATGGAAAAGCGGGCCAGGGAGCGCGTGGAAAGGCTACGCCTGATGAGCATCAAGCTGAAAACACCGGGCGGCCTCTCTGAACTCGAAAATGAACCGGCATACCGCCGTAAGAACATTGAGCTGTCGGATGTTAAGCCGTCCGAAGACTCAAAAATATCAAAATATACGCTGTCGGAAGGCAATGATGATGAAGGGGCAACGCTCAGGCCCGACAATTCATTCTTGCACGACAATGTAGACTAAACCATTTCTTTTCAGTAATTTTTAGGCACCTTTTTGAGCAGAATCCCCCGCAGCGATGTGGGGGATTTTTTATGATGGGTTCATGGTTCCATGGTTTCAGTGTTTCATGCCTGCCCCGGGAACTCGGGGGTTGAATGGCTAAATGGTTAAATGGTTAAATGGTTTCATGGGTTCATGGTTAAAATGTGGTATGCGGTGCGAGGTATGCGGTATGCGGGGCACGGGGCGCGGTACTGGGAAATCCCACAGTCTCAACGTCTCACAGTCCCATGGTCTCAAACAAAAAGATCCCTCGTCCGGATCAGTCGCTTACATTGGCACCAGAGCTTTTTTCTCATGTCTCATATCTCACATCTCACATCTAATTAAAAATTAAGCATCCAAAACTCAAAATTCCCCTGCACCCTTTACCCTGTACCTTGTACCCTGTGCCCATAAAATACATTAACTTTGCAGAAAACCGACACGCCATGACACTTGCCGAAAAGATCAACGAAGACATCAAGGCCGCGATGCTGGCCAGGGATGTTAAAAAGCTGGAAGCCCTGCGGGCCATCAAGGCGGGGCTGCTCCTTTTAAAAACGAGCAAGGGCTCCGGGGGAGAGATCCCGCAGGACCTGGAGATGGGGTTGCTGAAAAAGCTCGTGAAACAACGCAACGAATCGGCAGCCATATACCGGGATAAGGGCCGCACCGACCTGGCGGAGGAGGAGGAATTCCAGGCGGAGATCATCCAGGCTTACCTGCCCGAGCAGATCAGCGGCGACGTGCTGCGCGGCATCGTGCAATCGATCATTGCCGAAACCGGGGCCTCGGGCATGAAAGACATGGGAAAGGTGATGGGCATGGCAACGAAGCAGCTTGCCGGCAAAGCCGACAACAAAGAGGTATCGATGATCGTAAAGGAATTGCTGGGCTGACCCGTATGCAAAAAAAAAGCGGCTTTCGCCGCTTTTGATCTTCCTTATGCGCTGAGCATCACGCGCCTGAATCCCGTAACGGTAAGATCTTTATTATGTTCGGCCAGGTATTCGCGAACGCTCTTTTTGCCTTCACGCACAAATTCCTGGTTCAGGAGCGTATTCTCCTTCATGAACTTGTTGAGCTTACCCATGGCGATCTTCTCGAGCATGTCTTCGGGTTTGCCTTCGAGGCGGGCCTGCTCCATGCCGATCTCGATCTCCTTGTCGATGATGGCCTGGTCGACATCGTCCTTGTCGACAGCAACCGGGCTCATGGCAGCCACCTGCATGGCGAGCTCATGTCCGACTTTATCCACGGATCCGCCATCGGCCATGTTGAGGCCAAGGATGGTGGCCAGCCTGTTGCCCTGGTGGTTGTATGCAAATACCCTGGGCGCTTCGATGATCTCGTACGCGCCGAGCTTGATGCTTTCGCCGATCTTGCCCATCTGGTCGCTGATGTTCTCTTCAACGGTGCGGCCGTTAAGGTTGAGGGCATGAAGTTCATCAATGGTGCCGGGCTTGCTGGCGATGGCCAGGTCGAGCACCGACTTCGTAAAATCAACAAAATCCTGGTTCTTGGCCACAAAGTCTGTTTCGCAGTTGATCATCACCACGGCGGCGAAATCGGCGGCATCGTTCGTGCCGGCCATCACCACCCCTTCGCTGGCCGACTTGTCGGCACGCTTGGCTGCGATCTTCTGTCCTTTTTTCCTGAGTATGTCGATTGCCTTTTCTACGTCGCCATCGCTCTCGATCAGGGCTTTCTTGCAATCCATCATTCCCGCCCCGGTCATCTTGCGAAGGTTGTTTACTTCAGCAGCTGTAATATTTGCCATTTTTAATCAATTTATAAGGTTAACAAGCTAATGAATTATTTTTTTGATTTGCTTACAGGCTTCCTCGGGCGTTTGCCGCCTTCCCTCTTCTTTGCTGCGCCTTCCTCTTCCGATCCCTTGGCGGGGATCTTGGGGTCGCCGGCTTTCAGAAGTTTCTCGGCCTCTTCATCTTCCAGGTCGGCATATTCCTCTGCAGCCTTCATCTCTGCCCTTTCTTCGTCAGTATAATCATCTGCATCATCCTGGTCTTTCCTGTCTTTCTCCACTTTCCTTTCGGCCAGGCCTTCCTCGATGGCATCCACCATGATCTTCGTGATCAGATGTATGGATTTGGATGCATCGTCGTTGGCAGGGATGGGGAAATCGATCACGGTAGGGTCGGAATTGGTGTCCACCATGGCAAAGGTGGGGATGTTGAGCTTGCGGGCTTCGGCCACAGCAATTTTTTCCTTCAGAATGTCGACCACGAAGATGGCTGATGGCAGCCTGTTGAGGTCGGCGATGCTGCCGAGCTGTTTTTCAAGCTTTGCACGTTCGCGGCTGATCTGCAGCTTTTCCCTTTTCGAAAGGTTCTTGTAATGGTCCTGCGTCACCATCTTGTCGATGGATGCCATCTTCCTGACAGCTTTGCGTATGGTGGCAAAGTTGGTCAGCATGCCACCGGGCCAGCGCTCGGTAACATAAGGCATGTTCACCCTTTTCACCTGCTCGGCCACGATCTCTTTTGCCTGCTTCTTGGTGGCGACAAAGAGGATCTTCTTTCCCGACTTTGCAACCTGCTTCATCGCCGAGGCAGCTTCTTCAAGCTTGGCGATGGTCTTGTACAGGTCGAGGATGTGGATCCCGTTCCGTTCCATGAAAATGTAGGGTGCCATGTTGGGATTCCATTTTCTTTTCAAGTGGCCAAAGTGCACACCTGCATCTAACAATTCGTCAAAATTTGTTCTTGCCATTGTTTTTGTTTTATTGTTTACATTCTTTAAAAGCAATTGTCAAGTAGCATTGTGTTCAATGGTCTTGACAATTTAGATACTAAACACGATCCGGTGTCAGGTAAAATGTTAGCGTTTGCTGAACTGGAACTTTTTGCGTGCCTTTTTCTGGCCCGGCTTCTTGCGTTCCACCATCCTCGGGTCCCTTCTCAGGAGGCCGTTCGTCTTCAGGATGGGACGGTATTCGGGGTCGATAGTGATCAGTGCCCTTGATATCGCCAAACGCAAGGCTTCAGCCTGCCCGGTGATACCACCACCATCAATGTTGACTTTCAGGTCATATTTCGCTTCATTGTTGGTCAGGATGAAAGGCTGTTGCACCACATACTGCAGGATGGAAGTAGGGAAATACTCTTTCCAGTCCTTGCCGTTGATGATGATCTCTCCCTTACCATCCTGGATGAAAACCCTTGCGATCGCCTTCTTCCTTCTGCCTAAAGCATTGATAACGTCCATGATTATTTATTTGTGTTGATTTTATATTCTTTGGGTTGCTGGGCTTCCTGCTGATGTTCAGGACCAACATAGACGTATAGGTTCCTGAAAAGCTGGCTTCCCAGTCTGTTTTTGGGGAGCATCCCTTTTACGGCATGCTCGATCAGCCTTTCGGGGAACCGGGTCATGATCTCCCTGGCCGTGCGGCTGCGCTGTCCGCCCGGATAGCCCGAATGACGGATGAAGATCTTGTCATCCATCTTCTTACCGGTGAGCTTTACCTTTTCGGCATTGATCACCACCACGTTGTCGCCACAGTCGACATGGGGGGTGAAATCCGGCTTATGCTTTCCGCGGAGCAGTTTGGCCACCTCCGACGCAAGGCGTCCGAGCACCATCCCGTCGGCATCGATCAACAACCATTCCTTGTTGACCGTCTGCTTGTTGGCGCTGATTGTCTTGTAACTTAAAGTATCCATTATAATTCTTGATTTTCAACACTAAATACTTCCAACCCTGTAAAAAGGGGGTGCAAAGATAGAACTAAGTTTTTTGATAACCAAACTTTGCCAACAATAATTTGTTGATAATTCCGGGACGGGGGGCGAAGCTATTTCATCAGCACGAATTTCGCTTTTCCCGGCAGGGATCCGTGACCCCGGACGGTCAGGATATACATCCCTTCGGACAGGGAAGAGACATTCAGCACCAATGGCCCGTCACCTGACGGAAGGCTTTCGGTTAGCAGAGCCCTGCCGAAGAGGTCGTAAACATCAAGCTGCAACATGCCGCCCCCGGGTGCTCCCATCATATCGATATACAGCATTTCCCTGGCGGGATTGGGGAACAGCCTGAAAGCTTCACCGGCCCCGGGAGCATCACCGATGCCCAGGCAACTGTATGCCGAAACGATCTTAGCTTCCGACCATGCGGATGGGCCGCAATCGTTGGATGCACGAAGGCTGACCCTTGCCTCTCCCTCCCAGTCGGGGATCCACTGCACGGTGGCCGAAAGCCCATTACCATAGATCATGCCGGCACCGTCAGGTTCAAGTTTCCACTCATAGGCCGTAGCTCCGGGGACCGGGCTTTCCAGCGAATAAACGGCGGTGGTGTCGGTGGTGGTGCACAGGGTGTCGGGGCCCGATGGCATGGGCGGCATCGCCGGCACATGGACCACCTCGACATCCAGTATGGCCGTCCCGCCGTTGCCGCAACCGTTCATGGGCGTTACCGTGATCGTGGCATCGTAGGCGAGCATGGTATATTTTACCATTATCGAGGTGCTGTCGCTGCTCCCATAGAGGCCCGTGGAGAGTGTCCACAGGTAATCGACTGCATCAGGCACTGGATCGATTTCATAAAGCACCATGTCGTCGCCGGCACAAACCTTGTCGGGCCCGGCGATCGGGCCGGCATCGCCCGGCAGGGGAAAGACTCCCACATCAACGCTGTCGGCAGCGCTTTCCTCTGCGTCGACCGCCTCCACGAAATATCTTGTAGGCACCTCCGGGTAAGCCAGGGGGTCTGGGATATCCGAGCTGAAACCCGGCGGGTCGGAACTCCAGGAATAGGTGTAATTGCCAGATGCACCCCCGGCCAGTGCCAGCAGCTGTACCTCGTCGCCCGGGCATACCGCTGCCGGTTCGGCAGAGGCCACCACGCCCAGCGGCCCGCCGATCACGGTCACCACCACCTGGTCGGCACCGGTGCAGCTGGTCAGGTTATCGGTCACGTAAAGGACAAACTGCACGCTCTGTTCGAGGGCAAGCGTTATGGGTTCTGCCACTGCCGGATCCGTCAGCAGGCTGTCGGGCATCCAGTAATAGGAATAATCGCCCGATCCGCCGCTTGCCGACCCCAGCAGCTGTGTGCTGTTCCCGAAGTTCACCACCTGGTTCTCGCCGGCGTTGGCTGTTGGCGGGACGTTCACGACCACCATGAGGGTGTCGGAGGCCGCACCGCTTCCGCAATCGTTGAAACCCCATAAGAAGATCTTCGCCACACCGGTAAACTCCTCATCCCAGTTCACCTCGGCAACAAGGCCGTTGCTGAAGATCGCCCCGGCCGATTCGGGCAGGAGTGCCCACTGGTGGCCTAATCCGAACGGCGCAGGGGTCGCGGCATATTCGGTGTTGGCCGGGTCCTGGCAGAGGTCTGACGGCCCTTCGGGTTTCCCGGGCTTGCCGGGCAGCGGTTCTACCAGTATATCCAGGGTATCGGAATAGTTTCCGTACCCGCAATCGTTGATCCCGCGGACAAACACTTCGGCACTTCCGTAAAATTCAGGATCCCAGGCAACCCCGGCCAGCGGACCGGTATTGCTGATCGTGCCGGCATCTTCAGGCAGGAGGCGCCATTCATAAACGTCTGCATCGGGGATGGGGGCCACCTGGTAATCGCTGGTGCCCGTACCCTGGCAAAGGATGGTCGGCCCAGTTACGCTTCCCGGGTCGCCGGGGTCAGGCAGCACAGCCACCACCCTGCTGTATGGTTCCGAAGTCATCCCGTTCTCGGTCACCGTGAGCGTGACCGTCTTCAGGCCTGCCTGGTGCCAGAATACCACGTACGGACCCTGCCCTGAGCCCGAAAGGACCGATGCCCCGTCGAAATCCCAGTCGTACGGCGCCGCCGGCGAAGCATTGCCGGTGTAGGTGATGGTAGCCTGGTCGAAGATGCAGATCGAATCCACCACGCTGAAGGTAGCCAGAGGCACGACGTCGATCGCAAGCGTGGCGGAGAAGGCTGAGCCCGCATAGTTATGGTCGAGGGCCTGGACCGAAGCATAATACTGCCCGAACACCAGGCTGTCGATCACCCATGAAGTGTTTTGCGAGGCATTGCCGGCAGCAACGATCCTCCGGTATCCCGACGACAGGCCGGCGAGGGCGGAGAAGATGTCCATGTTCCCTTCCGTAGTGCCGATGCGGAGGTTATAGCTCAGCCCCTGCTGGGGGGTGTGATCGTCGGTTGTTGCATCCCAGGATACCTGCACATCGGTCCCGCTGACCTCGTAAGTCAGCCCTGCGGGAGCAGAAGGGGGTGTATTGACGGATGAGGTGTTGTTTCGAAATATGACGGGATGGCCGATGGTCCCGCTGATGGGGTTGATGAGTTCCCCGCACAGCAGCAGGTCGAGGTCGCTGTCGTTGTCGTAGTCGCCGCAGGCCAGCCTGCCCTGCTCCATCAGGATGAGGGCGGGCGCCGAGGCATTGAACAGGTCGCCGCCCTGGTTAAGGTAGATCTCCAGGACCGGCATCTCCGGGACGGGAGGGGGGTTGCCCGTGGGCAGTGCCGGGCTTCCCGAGACTACGAAGTCGAGGTCGCCGTCGTTATCCATATCACCCCATATCGCCGCACCTTCGGCCACGCCGCTGAAGCTTCCCGACAGGGCAGTGAAAGAGGTTCCACCGTTGTTCTTGTATACGAATGTCCTGGCTGTCCCGGAAGCATCCATCCCCGTCGTCAGCAGGTCGGGGTACCCGTCGTTGTTGAAGTCGCCCCAGGCTGCCGTGGCATATTCGAGGCCGGCAAGGCCTGCGCCCATCTCCGTAAAACTACCTTCATCATTGAGGTAGACAATGCACCGTGGAGTTCCCGAGGCATCGCGGCCCAGCACCACCACGTCGGGGTCCAGGTCGCGGTCGAAGTCCGACCATGCCGCATCGCCCGATGACAGCCCCGTGAGTGAAATGGCCGACAGGGAGAAGGTGCCGTTTCCGGAATTTTTATACAGCAGGGTTTGGGGTTCCTGCGACCCGTCGAGGCCGGTAATCAGCAGGTCGGCAAAGCCGTCGTTGTTGTAGTCGGCCCAGGCAAGGCTGCCCCGCGACAGGCCTTCCAGGCCGGCACCGGTATCGGTAAAGGCTCCTCCCCCGTCGTTCCTGTAGATCCTTGTGACAGGCCCACCATTTTCGCCCATGAGGGCCAGGTCGGCCAGGCCGTCATTGTCCATGTCGCCGAAAGCGCAGGAAGCATAGGCAAGGCCTGCAATGGAAGTGGAGATCTGTGTAAAGTACCCACCCCCGTCGTTACGGTAAAGGAATGAAGCGGGATCGCCATTAAGGTCGAGGCCCGACATAAAGATATCAAGATCGCCGTCGTTGTCGTGGTCGACCCAGGTGGCTGCGGGTTTGGTGCATGGGGCAAGGCCGGGGTCAAAAATGCTGAAACCCTGGGCCATGACGCCCGGGGGAATGGCAAATGCCATGAATATCGTAATCAGTAATGAAAGCCGTCGCGTAATTGGGGTTTTGAAAAGAATAAGATGGCTTAAGAGGCGTTTACGTATTATCTTCGGCAAAGTTAACAAAAGTTGGGGGATAAAGTTTCATGCCTGGCACTAAACATCAGCAAGACAACATGATGCGAACATTTTTGTGGATCACTTTTTTTGCCACCGCGATGGCGTTCCTCGAGAGTGCGGTGGTGGTGTACCTGCGCGAGCTCTATTATCCCGGCGGGTTTGATTTCCCGCTGCGTGCCATCGACCCCGACCTGGCCGTAACGGAGATCATCAGGGAGGCGGCCACGCTCATCATGCTGTTGTCGGTGGCCATGCTGGCTTCGCGGCGGCGCGGTGAGGCCGTGGCATGGTTCATCTATGCCTTTGCGGTATGGGACATCTTCTATTATGTATTCCTCTGGCTGATCCTTGGTTGGCCCTTATCGCTGCTGACCTGGGACCTGCTGTTCCTCATCCCGGTGGCCTGGACCGGGCCCGTGCTGGCACCGGTCATCAACTCCCTGACCATGATCATGATGGCCCTGCCCGTGATCTGTTTTTCGCGGCACGGTCTCAGGGTAGGATTCAAGGTTTACGAATGGCTTCTTATCGTGGCAGGCAGCCTGCTCACCCTGGCCGCCTATATGATGGACTATACCCTTTTCCTGGCCGGGGAGTTCAGCTTCGGGGAGATCTTCAGCATGGCAAACAGCCGCGAGGTGATGGCCTACGCCGAAACCTACGTGCCGGTATCTTTCAACTGGTACCTCTTTGCCACAGGCGAGCTGCTGTTCATGGCGATGATCGTGCTTTATGTGAGAAGGCTCAGGACCTGCAAAGCATAATTTTAGTATTTTCGCACAGAATTTTATTTAACGAGATGTCAATCATAGCCAAGGATATTACAAAGATTTACGGAAAGCAGAAGGCGCTCGACAACGTGTCGCTGGAGATCGGTGCAGGAGAGGTTGTAGGCTTACTGGGCCCCAACGGCGCCGGCAAATCCACCATGATGAAGATCATCAGCTGCTTTCTGCCCCCCACCTCGGGTGAAGCGAGTGTTGACGGGTTCAACATTTTCGAACAGCAGCTTGAGGTTAGAAAGCGTGTAGGCTACCTTCCCGAGCACAACCCCCTTTACCTCGACATGTATGTGAGGGAATATCTCAGCTTCCTGGCCGGGATACACAAGCTGGGCAGGAACAAGCGGCAGCGCGTCGACGAGATCATCGGCATCACCGGGCTGGGGATGGAGCAGAACAAGAAGATCGGCGCCCTGTCGAAAGGTTACCGGCAGCGCGTGGGGCTGGCCCAGGCCCTGTTGCACGACCCATCGGTGCTTATCCTCGACGAGCCCACCTCGGGCCTTGACCCCAACCAGCTGCATGAGATACGCTCACTGATCAGGCAGGTAGGCAAAGAAAAAACCATCCTGCTGTCGACACATATCATGCAGGAGGTGGAGGCCATCTGCGACAGGGCCGTGATCATCCATCACGGCAGGATCGTGGCCGATGACGCCACCGCCAACCTGTCAAAAAATGTTGCAGGCCGGGATATCATCCGTGTGGAATTCAGCGATCCCGTCAGCAGCGAAGGCCTGAAGGATATCGAAGGCGTGAAAGCCCTCAGGCACCTGGATGGCAATACTTACGAGGTGGAAGCCTCGGGCGACAAGGACATCCGCCAGGACATCTTCAACTTCGCCGTAAGGAACAACAACTCCGTGCTCTCGATGAACCGCGAAAAGCAAAGTATCGAAGAGGTATTCCAGGCACTGACCAGGAGCAACAGGCCTGAAGAATAAATAACATTTTATTACCTTTGCGGCCTTATTCCTGCCGAAACAGCACCGGCCGTCAGGGAGTAAACAGATAACATTAACTATTTCCAATTACAGAATATGGGCTTTTTATTTACATCAGAATCAGTATCGGAGGGGCATCCCGACAAGGTTGCCGACCAGATCTCGGATGCCCTGCTGGACGAGTTCCTGCGGCACGACCCCGACTCGAAGGTAGCCTGCGAAACGCTGGTGACCACCGGGCTGGTGGTCTGCTCGGGCGAGGTCCGCACCAAAGGCTGGGTGGCCGTCGACGAC
>CAZHYA010000017.1:17162-18387 GCA_964536525.1 uncultured Bacteroidales bacterium
GTGGCCAGGGAAACCATCAGGAAGATCGGTTACACTAAGTCATCATACAAGTTCGAAGCCGAATCCTGCGGCGTAATCAGTACCATCCATGAGCAATCCAACGACATCAACATTGGGGTGAACAGGGAGAAGGAGGAGGATCAGGGCGCCGGCGACCAGGGCATGATGTTTGGCTATGCCTGCAACGAGATGGCCAACTACATGCCCATGCCCATCGAGCTGGCCCACATCTTCCTGCAGGAACTGGCCGCGATCCGCAAGGAAGGCAGGGAGATGACCTACCTGGCCCCCGATTCAAAATCGCAGGTCACCATCGAGTACGACGACCATCATCAGGCCGAGCGTATCGATACCATCGTGATCTCCACCCAGCACGACGACTTCATGCCCGGCAACGATGAGGGCATGCTCAGCAGGATCGAGGAGGATGTGAGGAACATCCTGATCCCGAGGGTGAAGAACAGCCCTGATATTCCTGATAAGGTCAGGAAGCTCTTCAAGGGCGACTTCAAACTTTTTGTGAACCCCACCGGCAAGTTCGTGATCGGCGGGCCGCATGGCGACACCGGGCTTACCGGCAGGAAGATCATCGTCGACACATACGGCGGCAGGGGTGCGCATGGCGGCGGGGCCTTTTCCGGCAAGGATGCCTCGAAGGTCGACCGTTCGGCAGCCTATGCCATGCGCCACATGGCCAAGAACCTGGTGGCGGCAGGCATTGCCGATGAAGCGCTCATCCAGGTGGCCTATGCCATCGGACGCAAGGAACATGTTGGGCTTTATGTCAACACTTTCGGCACCGGCAAAGCGAAAGACGCCCATGGCAAGCTGCTCAGCGACGGTGAGATCGCCAGGGTTCTCGACAGCATCTTCGACCTCACTCCGCACGGGATCATCAAGCGTTTCGGTCTCAAAAATCCCATCTTTTATAAAACCGCATCCTACGGTCATTTCGGCAGGGAGCCCTTCGAAGAGGAGGTGACCGTTTATTACGACCCCGGCTCACCCGAAAACTATGTCAACGGCAAGCACGGCGAATACCGGAAGAAGGTGAAATTCTTCGCCTGGGAGGAGCTTGATTATGTGGAGAAGATAAAAGAGGCTTTGGGCTATGGGCGATAGGCTATAGGCTATGGGCGGCTGGTAGCCGGCGGTAATGCTTCAGCACAACATAAGACAGATGTATAAAAAAGAGGCTGTCTCAAAAGTCTTTGTGTAATCTAAG
>CAZHYA010000018.1:0-12407 GCA_964536525.1 uncultured Bacteroidales bacterium
AAGGATAAGTGACGCCATAAGGATGCTGACCCGGTGGAACATCGATATGGACAAGCCGGTCAAGGGATTAAATGTTAAGATAGTTCATGAGCGAATCATATCTTTCCCTGAGGTCGCCGGGGTCTTCATCTTCTCCGAAGGAGGCCTTGATGGTGTAATCGTAGCGGTTAAATGTGCTGATGATGGGTGTCAGGTCCTGCTTGTTGATCTTGAGGATGACCTCAATGGTAGTGGAGTCGATCGTAGCATTGATATACAGGCTCAGGATCTTGGCATCATTGGATTCGATGATCTGTGCAATCTCTGAGAGGCTGTAATCGTTCTGGCTCATTTCAAGCACGACGACAGCCCCGGGTTGCCGTATGGCGGCCATCTTCGACATGTTTGAAACGAGGCTGCCGAGGCTGACGGCGCCCAGGTAATTTTCCTTGTTGTCGACAACAGGAAGGAGTGTGAGGCTGTGTTCGTCCATCATCCTAACTACATCGTAGATGTGCGCATTGGCCGCCACCATGAGTTTGGGAAGGGAGAGCTTAAGGTCCCCGACCGGCGTGGCAGGGTCGATATCGCCTTCAAGATCCGTCTCGGAAATCAGGGCCAGGTAAGCCTCACTGTTGACAACGGGAAGATGCGACAGCTTGAATTCATTCATCAGTGATAAGGCGAAGGATGCCTTATCGGAAGTTTTCAGCGGTGCAATAATGTCGTCGATCAATTCTGCTGCGACCATATCGTATAAAATTAATAATTTTCTTCGTTCATGATCCTGAGATAACCCTCATATCTCAACTTGCTTACTTTGCCATCCTCCAGGGCCTGTTTCACGGCACAACCCGGTTCATGCATATGGGTGCAGTTGGCATAGCGGCATGCGTGCATCAATGCCCGCATCTCAGGGTACCTTTCAGCCAGGGTGGCCTTTTCGAGCTCGTAAAGACCGAACTCCTTAATGCCGGGCGTGTCGATGATAAATCCGCCGAACGAAAGCCTGAACATATGGGCAAAAGTAGTGGTATGGATCCCTTTCAGATGGGTTTGTGAAATGGGTTGTGTCTTAAGGTCCAGCCCTGGCTCGATGGCATTGATCAATGCCGATTTCCCCACGCCTGAATGTCCGGCCAGGAGCGACACCTTATCCCTGATGAGTTCCTTCACCCCTTCGAGCCCTTCGCCCCTGATGGCAGAAGTCAGATAACACGGATAGCCCACCTGTGTGTAAATGCCGATCAGGGTTTGCAGGTCATCCCTGAGCTTATCATTGTAAAGGTCGGTTTTGTTGAAGATGATCACGGCCGGAATGTGATAGGCTTCGGCAGTGATAAGGAAACGGTCGATGAAGCCCGTGGAAGTCCGCGGCTCAGCCAGGGTGGCGATGATGATGGCCTGATCGAGGTTGGCCGCAAGGATGTGCGACGCTTTCGAAAGCTTTGTTGCCTTGCGGATGATATAATTCCTGCGGGGCAGGATATTGGTGATCAGGCCTGTTTCCCCTTCATCCTGTAAGTGGTAAGCCACATGATCGCCAACAGCAATGGGATTGGTGGTCCTGATCCCCTTCATCTTGAACTTGCCTTTCAACCTGCAATCGATAAAATGACCATCGCTGCCCAACACGCTGTACCAGCTTCCCGTCGACCTTACAACCGTTCCTTTCAATGTCATGCCGATTACCTGAACCTGTAATGTTTACGGATACCCTGTTTGATATCCCATACGCATGTCAGCCCATCACGGAAGGTCACAAAGTCGCCCGGTCCGATGTGCACGGTACCGTCAGGGGTTTCAACGTCAACCTCACCTTCAAGAATCAAACATTCTTCATCACCTTCGTAGGTCCAGTCGAAGCGCGAGATCTCCTTTTCCCATATGGGCCAGCTCCTGATCTGTCTTTTTTCAATTTCAGGCTCACTGAGTTTTTCGATGATCACCTTGGCCATAATACTAAATGTTAAGGATATGCGTACAAAGGTACGTTATTCATTACAATCATCTTCTGATCTCGTAAATCTTGCCAGGTAATCCTGCGATCACCCCGTCGAATTCGAGTTCAAGCAGTATGGTTGCGGCCCTGGAGGCTCCGAGTCCCGATATCAGCACAATATCGTCGATATGCGCCCTTTCCCTGTCGAGGATGATCGTGAGGATCTTTTGTTGTTCTTCTCCAAAGCTGTTCAGTAATTCCATTTTCTTTTTCTTTCTCACCACCCGGTTATCCCATCCCATTGAATACCTTATGTCGGCGGCCGACCTTGCCAGCGCAGCGATATTCCGGCGGATGAGCAGATGGCATCCATCCGAAAACTCATCATTCACCCTTCCGGGCACCGCAAACACATCGCGGTTATAGCTGTTTGCAATCTCGGCGGTAATCATCGCACCCCCTTTGCTTGCCGATTCAACCACCAGAACGGCATCGCACAAACCGGCAATGATCCTGTTCCTTTTAGGAAAATTTTCGCGGTCGGGGTTGGTGTTGCTCAGGAACTCAGTGACCAGGCCTCCCTGTGCCAGCATGCGCGTGGCCGTGGCACGATTCTCGCTGGGATATATCCTGTCCAGCCCATGGGCCAGCACCCCGATGGTATTGAGTCCTTCCGACAGCGCCCTGCGGTGGGCACAGCTGTCGATACCGTAGGCCATGCCACTCACGATCACCATATCCTCATCGCTGAATCCTTCAATGATCTCCTGGCAAATGCGCTTACCGTATGATGTGGCATTGCGGGTACCCACAACGGCCAGGTACCTTTTTGCCCTGAAGTCGTCATTCCCCTTGAAGTAAATGACCAGCGGGCTGTCGGCACAGTTTTTCAGCCTCTCGGGATACGCATCGTCGTAATAATACAATGCGCTGATGTCATTGTTCCTGATAAATTTCAGTTCAAGTTCGGCCCTTTTCAGGAGTTCGCCAAGGTTAACATCCGCGCCAAGGATCCTGGCCAGCCCCGGCAGCTTAAGCAGTTCACTCCTGGGCTGCTTAAATATCATCTCAGCCCCGCCGCTCCAGCTAATGAGTTTTTTTGCGTTGGTATTGCCGATACCGGGAATGAGCGTAAGTGCTATACGGTACAGCAGTTCATCATCTTTTTCAGCCATGCATGATCGTTTTAAATTTATCTTTGTAATCATACCTCTCCTATACTATTAATATCGATTTAAAGAAAATGTCGCATCTGAAATGGCAAAAGATTTCATGATTTTTGAATAAGGCAAAAAAAATACTGGTTGCCCCGCTCGACTGGGGGCTTGGACATGCCAGCCGTTGTGTGCCCATGATCAGGATGTTACAGCAAAAGGGAGCGGAGGTCATGATCGCTGCCAGCGGGAGGTCGGCGAGTTTCCTCCGACAGGAATTCCCGCAACTCGACATCGTGCCGGCGGTATCCTATGGCATCTCCTATCCCGGACGGGGGGCCATGGCCCTGCATATGAGCCGGCAACTGCCCGCAGTGATGAGGGCAATCAGAAAAGAACATCAGGAACTGGATGGACTCATAAGCCAATACCATATCGGGGCCGTGATCTCCGACAACAGGTTCGGGATGTGGTCAGAGAGAGTGCCCTCGGTATACATAACACATCAACTGACCATCAAAGCCCCCGGGATATTCTCCTTCGCGGAAGGCTTGCTTTATCGCCTGCACAAAAGCCACATCAGGCATTTCCATGAATGCTGGATACCTGATATCATTTATGACGGGGGTCTTTCAGGAGACCTTGCCCATTTACGGAAGAGCCCGATACCTTCATATTTCATAGGTCCGCAGTCGCGTTTTTCGCTTCCGGAAAAAGTTTACGGACATATGGAATATGATCTCATGGTGATCATCAGCGGCCCCGAGCCGCAGCGTGGCATCTTCGAAGCAAAGGTGCTGGAGCAGTTACGCGACAGCCATTACAGGGCACTGGTCCTGCTTGGCAAGCCCGGGGCGCAGCATGAAAGCCATGACACGGGGAATACCGTGGTCAGGGCTCATATGGCAACGCCAGAGCTGCAGCAGGCCATGTTATCCTCCGGACTGGTCATCTGCAGGCCCGGCTACTCGAGCATCATGGATCTGGCCATACTTGGCAAGGCGGCAGCCTTCGTTCCCACTCCCGGTCAGACCGAACAGGAATACCTTGCCGCATATCATTTGAAGAAACATCACTATTACAGCATCTCGCAAAAAGAATTCAATCTAGCGGCCGTTGTGAAGGCTTCCCGCAATTACCCCGGGCTTCTGATCCCCCGGCAACAGGAAGCGCTTGAGCACAGGATCGGTGAACTCTTGTCGCGATTGTAAAAACATTAACGATTTCTAATATATTTGCAAAAAACATTTGTTATGGTCCTGAACTATATTGTATGGAGTCCTTCCCCTGAGATCTTTGAGATGACCATCCCCGGCATCGGGACTTTGGCGCCACGCTGGTACGGCCTGCTTTTTGCCATGGGTTTTGTTGTGGGGTATATCATCATGCTCAGGATCTTCCGCAAGGAAGGCGTCCCCGTTAAGGTTCTCGATCAGCTGGCAACCTTTATGATCATTGCCACCATCATAGGAGCGAGGCTGGGTCATGTGCTGTTCTATGAGCCCGCCGAGTATTTCCGCAATCCTGTTGATATTTTAAAAGTGTGGGAAGGAGGGCTGGCCAGCCACGGGGCGGCCATTGCCATCATCATTGCCCTGGTTTGGTTTTCAAGAAGGAATAAGAAGCCATTTATCTGGATCTTCGACCGCATATCCATCGTGGTGGCCCTGGCCGGGGCATTCATCCGTACCGGCAACCTGATGAATTCGGAGATCTATGGTGTGGAAACTTCCCTGCCCTGGGGGTTCGTGTTTGTCAACACCGATCCCAGCCTGTTGCCCAAGCATCCCACACAGATCTACGAAGCCCTCGCCTATTTTGGCATCTTCTTGTATCTGTGGCTGGTATACCTGAAAAGGAACGGTAAACCAAGGCCTGGATTTATCTTTGCCATGTTCATGATTCTGGTGTTCGCATTCCGCTTTCTCATAGAGTTCGTGAAGGAGCCCCAGGTGGCCTTTGAAGCAGGCATGACCCTCAACATGGGTCAGCTGTTAAGCATCCCCTTTGTGTTGCTGGGTGCAGGCACGCTGATATACATCTACCGAAAAAAGGACAGAAAGCAGCCTGCAAAGGCAAAGCCCCGCGCCTGATCAGGGCGACAGGCTATTGCAGCACCTCCATATGTTTCATGATGATGGCCTCGACCTCTTCGGAGAGCTCCTGCTGCCCGTTTTCTCTTGTCACCTCGGCCATGCGCCTCAGGATGGCAAGGTTTTGCTCCATATCCGTTCCGTAATAAGTGTCGGCAAAGGCCGGGTCAAGACCCAGGAAATACGTGAGTTCCTGGTCGCAGGTTTCCGTCAGGATCCTTACCTCCTCATTCGCCCTTTCAATCTTTCCGGCATCATAGTAGATCTCTATGTAAGGCATCATAATGATGTCGTAATGGATCTTGTGATGAGGAAAATAATGCAGGGCCGTATCGAGCACCGCCACAGCCTTTTCAGCTTCACCTGCGGTGATGAGTGACTGGGCAACCCTCAGGAAGTTCTGCTTCAGTATGCGTGCATGACGGTAGCTTTCCCTGTCGACGGTCACCGAGGGATCGTTCAGGTTTCCCCAGCGGAAATCCTCCATGATGATGTCGAACGACTTTTCGGCATTCACGCCGCCCAGGCCGCGGATATAATCCTTTGCCTTCACGGGCATGAACTTATAAACATTGCCTTCGAGATGTGAATACTGATCAACCGGAAAAACGCTTTCCAGCGAACTGGGATTGGCAAAGTACAGCGGTCGCTCCCAGTTGTTGTTGGCCAGGAAATCGAGCAGCATCAGGTCGTTCTTATACAGGGCATTCTGCCTGATCTCCCATTCGATATAAGGAACGATGAGATGGGCCATCTCCTTCGGGACGATCCCGTTGTCGACACATTTGGCCGAGTCGACGGTAAGCCTGAGTTTCTTCACCGGCATATAATTGATCTTTTCACCGGTGGTGAGGGGCAGCTTGGTGCGGTCGTCCTCGCTCGCGATAAAGTCGATCAGTTCCTTCACCTCCACATGCTGTTCAATGCCCCTGTCGACATACATGATATACTGGTTCCTACCCTTCTCATATTGATCGGGTGTGAGGGTGAATTTCAGCGGTTCCGAATCATAGACTTTCTTGCCCAGCTGGTGCACGTACCAGTACCCTGACGACAGCATGTAGTTCACCACCCTGACGTCGGTGCGGAAGTCTTCCACTTCCTGCACGTACCATAATGGGAAAGTGTCATTGTCGCCATTGGTGATGAGCACGGCATTGGGGTCGCAGGAGGCCAGGTAGTTCATGCCGAAGTCGCGAGCAGCATATTTGCCTGAGCGGTCGTGGTCGTCCCAGCCCTGCTGAGCCATGATGCCGGGCACCAGCAGCAGGGTGACCAGCGTAACCCCTGCAGGGATGAGCCTGTGGTTGCCCGCGAATTTCCTGATCCACCCCGAGATGCCCATGACCCCCAGGCCAATCCAGATGGCGAAGGCGTAAAATGATCCGGCATAGGCATAATCACGCTCGCGCGGTTGGTAGGGGTACTGGTTCAGGTAGAGGACGATGGCAACGCCTGTCATGAAGAACAGCAATGCCACAACCAGGGTGTCGCGCCTGCTGGAGTTCAGGTGGAAGAAAAAGCCCATCAGCCCAAGAAGCAGCGGCAGGAAATAAAACTTGTTACGGGCAGGGCTGTCCAAACTGTCAGGAAGGTTTTCCTGGCTCCCCAGCCTTGCATTATCGATAAAGCCGATGCCACTGATCCAGTTGCCGTTAACGGGTCCGGGCTGGGCCTCTATATCGTTTTGCCGCCCAACGAAATTCCACATGAAATAGCGAAAATACATATGCCCAAGCTGGTAGTCGAAGAAAAACCCCAGGTTGTCGCCAAAGGATGGCTTTTTGCGGCTTTCGCCGTCAACCTGGATCGTACGTGCATTCCTCGCATACTGATTGTACATGCGCTTGTGCTCAGGCTTCTGGTTGCTCCACATGCGCGGGAAGATGGTCATGAACCGCTTGTCGTATACCGGTATGGTGCCGGTCCGCTTGTCGACGATCACATATTTGCCTGCCTTGCGGTCCTTGATATATTGCGGACTGCCGTCTTCATAATCAACCACCGGTGCAGTGTAATACTGTCCGTATAATTTGGGCCAGGTGCCATATTGTTCCCTGTTAAGGTATGAAAGCAGCGCAATGGCATCTTCAGGGCTGTTCTCGTTGATGGGCGTATTCTCGTTCGAACGGATGATCAGCAGAAAGAAGCTGGAATAGCCTATAAGGATGAACAGGAAGCTGAGGATGATCGTATTTAGGACCACTTTGCCATACTTGTGGGTGAGGTGGAGCCCTGCAATGATCAGTGCCACGAGCACAAGGAAATAGAATAGCGTGCCCGAGTTAAAAGGCAGTCCCAGGCTGTTGACGAAGAACAGCTCGAAAGCCGTTGACAGGCTCACGATGCCGGGGATGATCACATACATGATGATGCTCAGCAGGATCATGGATACCGCCAGGGTGATGAGCACGCCCCTGGTGGATGGTTTGTATTTCTTAAAATAATAAACGAAGGCGATGGCCGGGATGGCGAGCAGGTTGAGCATATGCACGCCAATGGAGAGCCCCACCAGAAATGCGATCAGGATGATCCATCGCAAGGCATGCTTCTCATCGGCCACCCGTTCCCATCTGAGGATGGCCCAGAAAGTGATGGCCGTGAAGAATGACGACATGGCATAAACCTCGCCTTCGGCTGCCGAGAACCAGAACGAATCGGAAAAGGTAAAGGCCAATGCACCTACCATCCCGCTTCCCAGTATGGCATACATTGATGTCGTGGTCATTTCCTCACCCTTTGGCAACAGTTTCCTGCCCAGCATGGTGATGGTCCAGAAAAGGAAAAGCACCGTAAAGCTGCTGCTGAGGGCCGACATGGCATTGATCATCATGGCCACATTGGAGGTGTCGCCAAAGGCAAAAAGTGTAAAGAACCTTCCCAGCAACTGGAAAAGGGGCGCGCCCGGGGGGTGCCCTACCTGCAGCTTATAGGCTGTGGCGATGTATTCACCGCAATCCCACCAGGAGGCAGTAGGTTCCAGCGTAAGAAAATATACCAGCGTGGCAATGGCGAAGACAAGCCAGCCAAGCAGGCGGTTGAGTTTGGTGTAATTTTCCATGGAGCGGCTCTTTTATACTGTTGAATGAGAAGGCGAAAATAGGAAATTTGACATAATTGAGTCTGCCGGGGGGAGGAAATTATGAGTTTTTAACGATTTGGCCCCACTGTGAAGTCGCCGACAATTGCCCCGCGAATAACAATTTTGCCCTAAAAGTTTTATACAAAGAGAATTTTTTGTACTTTTGCAGTCCGTTTTTCAGCCCTGTCAAAGGGAAAAACTGCAGAACAGACATCACACTTCACCTTCGCACACCCACACAGGCAAACCCTATTGTCCGATGGTGTAACTGGCAACACGTCTGATTTTGGTTCAGAAGAGTCCAGGTTCGAGCCCTGGTCGGACAACACAAGGCGAAAGGAATTATGAGGGGACCGGGGTCCCCTCTTTTATTGAAATATCATGATCAGTGAAAAACACATAAGGAAGATGGCCGAGACGGCGCTGGAAGGCTCGGGCAACTACCTTGTCTCGGTGCTGGTAAAACCTGGCAACCGGATCATGATCTTCATCGACAATGATGAGGAGGTGAGCGTGGAAGACTGCATTAAGCTTAGCCGTGCCATCGAAGGCAGGCTCGACAGGGATTCGGAGGACTTTGATCTTATGGTCTCATCGGCAGGCCTCGATCATCCGTTCAGCATGCTGCGGCAATATCGCAAGTATCTGAACCGGGCGGTCGACATAAAAATGAACGACGGAAGCCGTTTCATTGCCATACTGACCTCCGTATCAGCCGACCATATCACCGCAAAAAAGGTCATTAAGGCAAAAAAGAATAAAAAGTCTGTTGAAGAGCCGGAACAACAACTTTTGATGGCAGACATAAAAGAAACTAAACCGGCAGTAATATTTGGCAAATAAAACGAAGTAATTCGAAGAACAATGGAAAACATAAATTTGGTTGAAACCTTTGCGGAATTCAAGGAATTCAAGAACATCGACCGTGAGATGCTCATGGTGATCATTGAAGACATTTTCCGCCACATGCTTGAGAAGAAGTTTGGCTCCGACGAGAATTTCGACATCATCGTCAACATCGACAAGGGCGACCTCGAGATATGGAGGAACAGGGAGATCGTTGAAGATGCGGACCTGGAAGATGAAAATACGCAGATCGCCCTTTCGGAAGCCATCAAGATCGAACCCGACTTTGAGGTGGGGGAAGAAGTTTCGGAAGAGATGAAACTGAAGGATTTCGGCCGCAGGGAGATCCTCACCATCAGGCAGAACCTGATCGCCAAGATACAGGAATACGAAAAGGACAATGTTTATCAGAAATACAAGGAAAAGATCGGTGAGATCATTACCGGAGAGGTTTACCAGGTGTGGAAGAAGGAGATCCTTGTGCTCGACGATGAGTACATCGAGTTGATCCTTCCCAAATCAGAACAGATCCCGTCGGATTTTTACCGCAAAGGCGATACCATCAGGGCTGTGGTATCACGCGTGGAGATGAGGAACAGCAGTCCGGCCATTATCCTTTCACGAACATCCCCTGTATTCCTCGAGCGCCTGTTCGAGTCGGAAGTACCGGAGGTGTACGACGGTCTGATCACCATCAAGAACATTGTGAGGGTGCCCGGTGAACGCGCCAAGATAGCCGTTGAATCCTACGACGACCGCATCGACCCCGTTGGTGCATGCGTGGGGATGAAAGGTTCGAGGATCCATGGCATCGTCAGGGAACTGAAGAACGAGAATATCGACGTGATCAATTTCACCAACAATCCCACATTGTTTATCACCAGGGCCCTGAGCCCGGCCAAGATCTCTTCCATCACCATCGATGATGAGACCAAACGCGCCGAAGTATATATGAAGCCCGACCAGGTTTCGCTGGCCATTGGCAAAGGTGGTTACAACATACGTCTGGCAGGGAAACTGACAGGCTACGAGATCGATGTTTATCGCGATACCGACACCGACAGCGAGGATGTCGACCTGAATGAATTCTCCGATGAAATCGACGAGTGGATCATCGAAGAACTCAAAGGTATCGGATGCGACACCGCCAAGAGCGTGCTTGAACTGGAACCCAAGGAACTGGTGAAAAGAACCGACCTGGAAGAGGAAACCATCAACGAAGTGTTACGCATCCTGAAGGCCGAATTCGAATAAATATATTAACTTCGCGCATTATTAATCTGATAATTTGAAGATTAGAAATATTTGAGACTATAGTATGACAGATGTAAGCAAAGCTACGAGATTGAGTAAAGCTGCCAGGGAGTTTAATGTTGGTATCCATACCATCGTGGATTTTCTTTCGAAGAAGGGAATTGCCATCGATGAAAAACCGACAACAAAGCTCAGTCCGGAGGCTTATGATCTGCTGGTACAGGAATTCCAGACGGAGAAGGCTGTCAAGGAAGAATCGAAGAAGATGGAGATCGATACCAGCCAGCATACTTCTATCAGTATCGACGACATCAGCAGGAAGCCAATGGATTCTGACGCCGATGCCGACGAAGATTTCATCATCAAGAAAACATCCATCGACAGCAAACCCAGGGAAAGCTTTGTGCCGCCTGCCCGGAAGCCTGAGGAGAAAATTGAAAAGAAAGTTGAAAAAGAAAAGGCTCCCGAGCCGGAAGAGGTGAAGGAAGTTTCAGTTGAAAAGGAAGATGCCGAAAAGGATGTAAAAAAAGAATCGCCCATCAAGGTTGTCGACAAGATCGACCTTGATTCGATAAACCAGAAAACAAGGCCTGCCAGGAAGACCAAAGAAGAAAAAGAGAAGGAAAAGGAAGCAAAAGTTAAGACGAAGCCTTCAAAACCGGCAGAGGAAAAGAAAGAAGAAAAAGAGGAAAAACCGGTTGAAGGGGAAAAAGAAAAGGAAGTCGCCGTAGAAGAAAAGCCTGACAAAGAGGAAAAGAAAGAGGAAAAGGCAAAGGAAGCCAGGCCGGAAAGAAACTTCATCGAGACCAGGGTCGACAGGCTCACCGGGCCCAAGATCCTCGATAAGATAGATCTGCAGGAATTTGAAAAGAAGCCTGTTGCTTCTTCCAAAGACGACAAGGTTTCACAAAAGAAAAAACGCAAGCGGATTCCCACGCCTAAACATGTTTCCGATCCCGGTTCCAAAAGGCGCGACGACAGGAGCAAGGGCAAGGGAGGAAGGAAAAAGGAAACCATCAAGCCCGAGCTCAGTGAGGAGGAAATCCAGAAGCAGATCAGGGACACGCTGGCAAGGCTTGCTCCGACAGGCAAGTCGAAAGGTGCCAAACACCGCCGTCTGAAGCGGGCCGCGGTGAGCCAACAGATCGAAGAGAAGCAGCGCAAGGCAGTAGCAGATCAGCAGGTACTGAAACTGACCGAATTTGTTACGGTAAATGAGCTCGCCAGCATGATGAATGTGAATGCCACGGAGGTTATCTCTGCCTGCATGACCCTGGGACTGTTCGTTTCGATAAACCAGCGCCTCGATGCCGAAACGCTTAACCTTGTAGCCGAAGAGTTTGGCTATGATGTTGAATTTGTCAGCGTGGATGTTCAGGAGGCCATCGACGGCCACGACCATGCAGATGATGAGGAGGAAAAACTACTCCCCCGCTCACCCATCGTCACGGTGATGGGGCATGTCGACCACGGTAAGACCAAACTTCTTGACTATATCCGCAAGGCCAATGTTGTGGCAGGTGAAGCCGGTGGCATCACCCAGCATATCGGCGCCTACGAGGTGATCCTCGACGATGGCAAAAGGATCACATTCCTCGACACTCCGGGCCATGAAGCCTTCACCGCCATGCGTGCCCGCGGGGCCAAGGTGACTGATTTGGTCATCATTATCATTGCAGCCGACGACGATGTGATGCCGCAGACCAAGGAAGCCATCAACCATGCACAGGCAGCCGGCGTACCCATCGTATTTGCCATCAACAAGATCGACAAGCCCAATGCCAACCCCGAAAAGATCAAGCAACAGCTCGCCGAAATGAATATTCTGGTTGAAGAATGGGGAGGAAAATACCAGAGCCAGGATATCTCTGCCAAGGAAGGGGTGAATGTGATCGAGTTGCTTGAGAAAGTCCTTTTGGAGGCCGAGATGCTCGACCTCAAGGCCAATCCGAACAAGAATGCGCTGGGAACGGTGATCGAATCCTCCCTCGATAAGGGCAGGGGCTTTGTCACCAATGTGCTTGTGCAGTCAGGGACCCTGCATGTCGGCGATATGG
>CAZHYA010000018.1:12438-18324 GCA_964536525.1 uncultured Bacteroidales bacterium
CTCCCATTACGGAAAGGTGAAAGCCATGTACAACGAAAGGAACCAGCTTGTAAAGGAAGCAGGTCCTTCAACCCCTGTCCTGCTGCTGGGCCTTAACGGGGCCCCCCAGGCAGGCGACAGGTTCAATGTTCTGACCGACGAGCGCGAAGCGAAGAACATTGCGAACAAGAGGGAGCAATTGCAGCGTGAGCAGGGCCTCCGGACGCAAAAGCATATTACCCTTGATGAGATCGGCCGGAGGATCGCCATCGGCGACTTCAAGGAACTTAACATCATCGTGAAAGGTGACGTTGACGGCTCTGTTGAGGCACTTTCCGACTCCCTGTTGAAGCTGTCGACCGAAGAGGTGCAGGTGAATGTGATCCTTAAAGGCGTAGGCGCGGTCACCGAAACGGATGTCATGCTCGCTTCCGCCTCCAATGCCGTTATTGTAGGCTTCCAGGTGAGGCCGCAGCCAAGTGCCCGCAAACTTGCCGAACAGGAACAGATCGATATCCGCCTGTACAGTATCATTTACCAGGCCATTGAAGAGATCAAGGCCGCCATTGAAGGCATGCTCTCGCCCGATATTGAGGAGAAGATCACGTGTAACGTGGAAGTCAGGGAAGTGTTCAAGATCACCAAGGTGGGTACCGTGGCAGGCTGTATGGTCCTCGACGGAAAGATCACAAGGAAAACTTCGGTAAGGCTGATCCGCGACGGCATCGTGGTGTATACCGGCATGCTGGGATCGCTGAAACGATTCAAGGATGATGTAAAGGAAGTTTCGGCAGGCTATGAATGCGGCCTCAACATCGAGAATTTCAACGACATCAAGGTTGGCGATATTATTGAGGGTTACGAAGAGGTGGAAGTAAAAAGGACCCTCTGATCCTTCACTACTGCCTGAATATCGTTTGTGTCCTGTCGGGGCCGACAGAAACCATGCCCACCGCGACACCTGTTTCCTTTTCGATAAAGCTGATATATTCATTGAGCGCCCCGGGCACCTGCTCCATGCTCTGCAATCCGGAAACATCCACATGCCAGCCATCAAGTTCCCCGTATACCGCCCTTACCTCACTGCCTGTCATGTCATAGGGCACCTGGTCGGTTAGCTGTCCCCCGATCTCATACTGAGTACAGACTTCCAGCTTCGCGAAGGGGCTGAGCACATCGGTTTTCATCATGAACAGCCGGGTTACCCCGTTGAGCATGATGCTGTACTTCAGGGCCACCAGGTCGAGCCAGCCACAGCGCCTCGGACGCCCGGTGGTGGATCCAAACTCATGTCCCGTTTCCCTCATCAGGTCGCCGCGCTCATCAAGCAGCTCAGAGGGAAAGGGGCCGCTGCCTACGCGGGTACAATAGGCCTTGAAAATCCCGAACACTTCTCCCACCCTGTGAGGGGCCACACCGAGGCCTGAGCAAACGCCGGCACAGATGGTGTTGGATGAAGTGACGTAGGGGTATGTTCCAAAATCTATGTCGAGCATGGAGCCCTGGGCGCCTTCGGCAAGCACCCTTTCGCCCCGGTCGAGGGCCCGGTTGATCAGGTACTCGCTGTCGACCAGCTGCAGCTGGCCAAAGATCGCCAGTGCATCAAACCATGCCGCCTCATAATCGGCGAAAGGCATGCCATCGAGTTCAAAATCTTCGGGCCGGAAGCCGTATGATTGTACCAGGCGAAGATGCTGCTCACGCAGCCGGTCATACCTGTCACGAAAATTCACTTCATGGATATCGCCGCAGCGGATGCCCAGGCGGGCCACTTTATCGGTATATGCCGGACCAATGCCCTTGAGCGTAGACCCGATCTTTTTACTGCCCTTCGACCTTTCATACACTGCGTCGAGCAAACGGTGACCGGGGGTGATGAGGTGCGCCTTGCGGGATATGAAAAGCCGCTCCCTTGCGGAGATACCGCTTTCGTCGAGCATGTCGAGCTCTTTCCTCATGATAAAGGGATCGAGGATCACCCCGTTGCCTACAACATTTCTGGCCTTCCCTGAGAAGATCCCGGAAGGGATGGTATGCAGGATGAATTTCTTACCCCCGAAGATGATGGTATGCCCGGCATTGGGGCCTCCCTGGAACCTGGCGATAATATCATAGGATGGGGTAAGTACATCCACGACCTTTCCTTTACCTTCATCCCCCCACTGGAGACCAAGCAGCACATCAATCTTCATGAAATTTGGTTTTATTGTTTGATATGTCCGTAAAATGTCAATGAGTGGTGAGTGACCTTAACATTGAGGGTTTTCTCTACATATTCCTTGATATCATCGATGCGCGGGTCGGAAAATTCGATCACCCGCCCGTCACTCACATTCACAAAATGATCATGTTTCTTGAACTTGTACGAACGCTCAAATTGTGCGCAATTATTCCCGAACTGATGCTTGGTAACCAGGTTGCAGTCGAGCAGCAATTCGATGGTGTTGTAAAGGGTGGCCCTGCTGACACGATATTTGTTGTTCTTCATGCGGATATACAGGGTCTCGATATCAAAATGCCCTTCCGTCGCGTAAATCTCCTTCAGGATCGTATATCTTTCAGGCGTTTTCCTGTGCCCTCTCTGCTCAAGGTAATCGGTAAAGATCTTTTTGACTTGCTCCAGCGTATCCTTGTTCGTGTCTTTCATCAAAGTACAATTAATTCGAGCCTCAAATTTACAAAAAAATATCTATTATAATTTGGTATAAATAAAAATAAAATTATGGAGAACCAGCCGGATGGTGTGATGAAGAAGGATGGAGGGAGAAAAGACTTTCCTGATCACTGAGCAGCTTTTCGATGCTTCAGCACTATTACAGCGCGCTTCATTGCACCGCAGGCCTGTCAATGCGGCTGACCTTTTGTATTTCGGGGATCTTTTTCAGGTTTTCAATGAGCTCGTTAAGGATATCCGTATTTTGTATGTACAGCATGATGACCGCATCGGTCAGCCCGTTGTGGCTGTCGAGGTTGAAAGAACGAATGCCAAGGCCGTGCTTGTCGTAGATCACCTCCGAAATTTGCTTCACCAGCCCCTTCTTGTCCACTCCCTTGAGTTTTATTCCCGTGAGGAACCCTATCGACTCGTTGGTTTTCCATTTGGCTTTGATGATACGGTTTCCGTGGCTCGACATCGCCTGGATGGCCAGCGGGCAATTGGTTCTGTGTATCATAATCTTGCCCCTTCTGTTCATGAATCCGAGCACGTCGTCGCCCGGGATGGGGTTACAGCATTTTGAGATCACGTACCTGATGTCCTCTATATCGTCGCTGAGCACGAGCGTTTCGGGTTTCTGTTTCATCGTTTCCACCAGGTCGGGGCTGGCCGACTTCTGTGTCTTCGAACGGATGAACGGCCGGCTGATAAATCTCAGCCAGCTCCCCTTATCCGAGAGTTGTGTGAAGGCTTTTACATTTTGCGGAGTGATATGGCCATGCACAAGGTCGTAATACATCTTGTTCTGCGACTGGTATCCGACGTATTCCATGAAACGTGCCGCCACACCTTCCGAGAACTGGACCTTCTGCTGTTCAAGGAGTTTTTTCAGCATCGACTTGCCTTCATCGGTAAATTTCCTGTATTCATCCCTGAGGGCTGCCTTGATGCGATGCTTTGCACGGGCCGTCACCACGAAGCCCAGCCAGTTTTCTTTTGGCGCCTGCTTCTGCGACACGATCACCTCCACCTGATCGCCGCTGACCAGCACATGGTTGAGGGGCACAAGGTCGTAGTTGACCTTTCCCCCTATCGCCCGGTTCCCTATCTGTGAGTGTATGTTATAAGCAAAATCCAGCACTGTCGACCCGGAAGGCAGATCCTTGAGATCACCCTGGGGCGTATAAACAAAGATCTCGTCAGAGAACAGGTTCAGCTTGAAGTCGTCAACAAAATCGAGGGCATTGGCGTCCTCGCCCTGAAGCATCTCCCTGATCTTGTTCAGCCATTCGTCGAGACCGGTATCCTGATCGGCCCCCTCTTTGTATTTCCAGTGGGCAGCATAACCCTTTTCGGCGATCTCATCCATCCTGCTCGTCCTGATCTGTACCTCCACCCACCTGCCGGTCTTGCTCATCACCGTGGTGTGCAAAGCCTCATAGCCATTCGCCTTGGGCAATGATATCCAGTCGCGTAAGCGTTGCTGGTTCGGCCTGTAATAGTCAGTGATCACTGAATACACCCTCCAGCACTGCTCTTTCTCCTGCTCCAGGGGCACATCGATGATGATCCTGATGGCAAAGAGGTCGAAGACATCCTCGAAAGGGATTTCTTTCGTTTTCATCTTTTCCCATATGGAATACACCGACTTCTCGCGGTCGAGGATGGTGAAGTCCATGCCCTTTCCGGCCAGGTCTTTCTTAATGGGATAGATAAATTTGCTGATGAAGCGCTTACGTTCAGGTCTCGTCTCTTCCAGCTTGGTGTGGATGGTACGGTATATTTCGGGTTCAAGGAATTTCAGCGAGAGGTCTTCCAGCTCACTCTTGATGGCATAAAGCCCCAGGCGGTGTGCCAGCGGGGCAAACAGGTAAAGGGTTTCCGAGGCGATCTTCAGCTGTTTATCGCGTGGCAAGGCATCGAGCGTACGCATGTTGTGCAATCGGTCGGCAAGCTTGATCAGGATCACCCTTACATCGACCGAGAGCGTGAGCAGCATTTTTCTGAAATTCTCAGCCTGTGCCGAGGATGACGGATGGCCGAAGATCTCTTCGATCTTGGTAAGCCCGTCGATGATGCGGGTCACGGTGTCGCCAAAAAGGTTGCGGATGTCGGCCAGCGTATATTCAGTATCTTCAACCACATCGTGCAGAAGGGCACAGATCACGGAGGTGGTGCCCAGGCCGATCTCCCCGGCGGCGATCTGCGCAACCTCGAGCGGGTGGTAGATGTAAGGCTCTCCGGTCTTCCGGCGCATATCCTTATGTGCATCGACAGCCAGGTTAAATGCCTTCCGTACCAGCTTCTTGTCGACCGGCTTCTCCCGCTTTGACCATACCCTGAGCAGGTTACGGTAGCGGTTCAGTATCTCTGACTTTTCTTTTTCCGGATCGGGAGTATACATAGCGGGATGCAACAATACTGTAAGACATGACAAAGTTACGTTAAAATGCGATAATGTTTGATGCGGGAAAGGCATTAATGTCAGGAATATTATTAATTTTGAATTGGCCTGAACCCCATTCGACCTGATGAAAAAATATTGCTTTCTTCTGTTGTTGATGCTTGCATGCCTTTCTGCCGCTCATGCCACACACCAGCGTGCGGGAGAGATCACCTATAAATATGTTTCGGGGCTCACCTACGAGCTGACCGTGGTCACCTACACCAGGACCTCCGCACCTGCCGACAGGCCTTTTCTTGAAGTATCGTGGGGTGATGGCACCAGCAGCGAGCTGCCTCGCACGCAAAAGATAAACTACGGCAACGACATCAGCCGCAATGTATATGCCTACGTTCCCGAGATGGGTGCCACCCAGGCGCGCCACACCTATTCCTCTCCGGGCACCTATATCATCTCCCTCGAGGACCCGAACAGGAATTTCGGGGTGATGAACATTCCCAATTCCGTCAATGTGCCGCTTTACCTCGAAACGGTACTCACCATCAACCCCCTGCTGGGACTTAACAACTCCCCTGTGTTGTTAAACCCGCCCATCGACAACGGTTGTGCCAACCAGATATATATCCACAACCCCGGAGCATACGACATCGACGGCGACAGTCTCGCCTACAGCCTGATCGCCTGCCGTGGTGCAGGAGGATTGCCGATCCCCGGCTATGCCATGCCAATAGCCACTGACAGCATCGGCATCAACCCCGTGACCGGCGATGTGTTATGGGTAAAGCCCCCCATTCAGGGGGAGTTCAACATCGCCATCCTCATCGAAGAGTACCGCAATGGCATCAGG
>CAZHYA010000019.1:0-2039 GCA_964536525.1 uncultured Bacteroidales bacterium
ACCTGAGAGAGATGCTGTTCCTGAAGGAGACGAGCGAACAGATCGCCATCTGGGAGGGGCAGAAACTTACCAGGGAGGCGGCACGTGAGGCATCCGGCGTCAAAAACGTTCACTGGACCAAAGATTTTGATTTTTATCTCAGGGACCTGATGATGTGGGCCGGGAAGGTTTACCTGAACATGAATGAATACCCGAAGTATTCGAACCCGGTACCCTACAGGGACCTGCGATTCGCCAATGACCTGAAGGAGCGGTTCCCGCTGCATGCATACGAACGTGCAGCACCACTTGTCGCCGAGCTGAGGAAGATCAAGTCCGAAACCGAGATCGGCCTGATCCGGAAAGCGGGGGAGATTACCGGCAAGGCCTTCGACCGCGTGTTGCGGACACTGAAGCCCGGCATGAAGGAATACCAGGTGCAGGCGGAGATCGAATATGAATTTGCCGTTAACGGGGCCAGCGGGAATGCCTACAGGCCCATCATCGCCTCGGGGGCCAACAGTTGTGTGCTGCATTATGTTGATAACGACAAGGTGTGCGGCGACGGCGACCTCCTCCTGATGGATTTCGGGGCCGAGTATGCCAACTATGCCGCCGACATCAGCCGTACCATCCCTGTGAACGGGACATTCACCAGGCGGCAAAGAGCATGCTATGACGCGGTGCTGAGGGTGCACGATGCTGCCATCAGGCTGCTGATGCCCGGTACCACCATCGATGCGTTCAACAAGGAGGTGAACAAACTCATGGAAAAGGAGATGATCGCGCTGGGCCTGTTCGGCGAAGACGATGTGAAGCGGCAGGATCCGGAGAAGCCGCTCTATATGAAATATTTCATGCACGGCACTTCGCATCCCATCGGACTGGATGTGCACGATGTGGGATCAAAGTACGACCCCCTGAAACCCGGCATGGTGCTTACCTGCGAACCCGGTCTCTACATCCGCGAAGAAAGCATCGGCATCCGTATTGAGGACAACATCCTGGTGATGGCCGACGGCCCTCTGAACCTGACCGCACAGATACCGGTGAAGGCGGAGGACATCGAAAGATTAATGAAAAAGTAAAATGGAAGATGGAAAATGGAAAAGGGGTAAGGGGTAAGGGGAGATGATGGATCAGTTATGGAGGATAATTTACCTATAGCCTGCCGCCCGGTGCCTGATACCCGGTTCCATCCCTGAAACATTGCCCGCCAAAGCGCGTTAACCTGCAATGCAACGTTTCTCTATCTCATCACTGCTCCCATATCGATATTGGCGCCGGAGATCCACCTTGATTCGTCGGCCAGCAGGAAAATGATGGCATTGGCCACATCTTCCGCTTCGCCCACCCCCATGGGGTACTTGGCCAGGTATCTTTGCATGGAATCTTCGACGATGGCGGGGTTCGACTCTTTGGCCGGATCGTTGATCAGCGGGGTGCTGACCAGTCCCGGCGAGAGGCAGTTGACCCTGATGCCCCTGTCGACGAGTTCGAGCGCCAGCGTTTTTGTATAGGTTTCGATAGCTCCCTTGGCTCCTGCATAGAGCGTCCCTCCGAAATAGGGGCTTCGCGTGACGATCGACGACATCAGCACCACCGAAGCGTTGTTGTGGAGCTTTTTGCGTTGCAGGATGGCAGCGGTGAGCAGCACCGGCACCCTGTAGTTGATGCCCAGCATGCGGTCGATATCTTCCTGCCTGATGTATTTCGCCGGTGTCAGGCCGGGGAGTTCGGGCAGCTCGTTCACCAGCGCGGGTCGACCGGCACCGTCGGTGAGGGCGCAGGCCATCATGCTGTGCCCTTCGCCCGGAAGGGCATCGAAGGTCTCTTCAAGTTTCTCGCTGTTCCTGCCGGTGATGAACACGCTGGCTCCCTGGCGGGCTGCCTGCAGGGCGGCCTGCATGCCGATGCCCGATGAGGCGCCGGTGACGAATATGGTTTTTCCCCTGAGACTGCAATACGACATATGATAGAATTTTAAAGTTCAATGACCGCCGGACAAAAGACCTGGTCGGTTGACACGATAGCACTGCCCCACGACAGTCCCACGCCAA
>CAZHYA010000019.1:2079-7288 GCA_964536525.1 uncultured Bacteroidales bacterium
TTTGGACCAGGGCCGACAGTTCCGACACGATGGTGAGCGGGATGGAGGCTGAACTGGTGTTGCCGAACTTCCCGATCGAGTAAGGATATTTTTCCGGACCGATCTTCAGCTTCTTACGTATCGACTCGTTCATGAGCCTGTTGGCCTGGTGCATCACGAAGTAGTCGATCCCTTCGATGCCTCTCCCGCTAAACTCCAGCAAGGCATTCACGTTGGGGGTTACCTCGCGCAGCGAGAAGTTGAACACCTCCATGCCGTCGAGGGCGATGTGGAACCTGTTCCTGCTGATGCCATCGGCAAAATCTTCGTATTCGAACGAGCGCTCCCGTGATGCGAAATTACGTATACCCCCGTCGGGGATGATGATGGCCTTGTAGCCTGCCCCGTCGGTTTGCAGGTTGAAGGACATGTCGGGCGCTCCCTTGCGGTATTCCATGGCGGTGGCCGTACCTGCGTCGCCAAAGAGGGGATAGGTGCTCTTGTCGCGGTAAGAGGTATTCATCGTGGAGACGTCGCCCACCAGGAGGAGCCCCTTGCGTATGGCGCCGCCGGCCATCATCCTTCCCATGAGCGAGAGGCCGTATACATAACCCGAGCAGCCCAGGCTCACGTCCAGGGCAGCGCACGACTTCGGAAGCCCGAGGCGGTCCTGCAGGATGCCTGCCGTGGCCGGGATGAGGTAGTCGCGGCTCTGCGACACAAAGATCACCAGTTCGATCGTTCCACGGTCCCAGCCCAGCCCGGCAATGAGCTTTTCCGCTGCCGCGAAGCAAAGGTCGGAAGTGGTCATGCCGGGATCCGCCGCCCGGCGTGTCTCCACGCCAACAGTCCTGATAAAGACTTCCTGCTCTTTTTCTGAAAGTAGTTCATAATCCCTGTTGCTGACCTCTTTGGCAGGAACCGAGGCGGCAATGCCTGCTATACGGATGTCAGGGATGCTGAAGATAGCCATAGGGCTGTATTATGCGGCTTTAGCCTTTAATGATACCAGGTTGTAAAGGTCACGGATCGTGCGGGAGTTCATCAGGTCGTCGGCGGTGATCACCACATCGTACTCCACGTTCACATGGGCGATGAAGATCAGGGCATTGATCGAATCCCAGTTGAAATGTTCACGGATCACACTGTCGGGGTTGAGCAAACCCTTCTCCATGTCTTCGAACTCGTCTTCCACTTTTACGATAAATTCCTCGATTGGAACCATATGCTGAATGTCTGTTTTGTGCAAAAGTAAATAAAAATTGTATTGGTGATGGCTTAAGCGAATTAATGAATTTTGAATAATTCCGCTGATGAAAGATTCCTCTATCTCGGCTTTCGCATTCGTTGCCGGAGGTAGTTGAGATTATATTAACTTTGTCGGCTATGCCGGTGCAGAAGAAAAAATACAAGTTGCTGCTCATCAATCCGCTCAGTACCATCAGGGAAGGGCTGATCCTCCACAGTCATGTGATCTATCCTCCCATCGGCCTGGGTATCGTGGCCACCCTCACCCCGGAACACTGGGAGGTGGAGATCATCGATGAGAACTGGGAACGCTTCAGCTACAGGGATGCCGACCTGGTGGGATTCACGGCGCTCACCTCCAGCGTGACCAGGGCCTACGAGCTTGCCGCGCTATACCGCGATAAAGGGATCCCCACCGTGCTGGGGGGCATCCACGCCTCTATGGTGCCCGATGAGGCACAGAAAATGGTCGATGTGGTGGTTGCAGGTGAGGCGGAAAGTGTGTGGAAACACGTGATCGAAGATTTTGAGCAGGGGAAGCTCAAGCCCATCTATCATGGTGCGTTGCTCCAATTTAAAAATGCCGTTTATCCCGCCCGGCATCTCTTTAATAGGAATTACCGTTTTGCGAGTATCCAGACCACCCGGGGCTGCCCGATGAAATGCGATTTCTGTTCGGTGCATGAGTTCAACGGCGACCGTTACCGGGTAAGGCCGGTGGAGGAGGTGCTGGACGAGCTGGAGACCATCGAACACGATAAAATATATTTTGTCGACGATAACCTCATCGGTTATGGGAAGCGCTCGCAACAGCGCGCCATCGACCTCTTCAGGGGGATGATCGACAGGGGCATCAGGAAGCAGTGGTTCTGCTCGGCATCCATGAACTTCGCCGACAACGAAGAGGTGCTGGAGCTGGCAGCCAAAGCGGGATGTGTGATGGTGCTGCTCGGCATAGAGTCGGAGCGCATCGACCAGCTCGAGGAAACAAACAAAAAGCTTAACATCAGGATCGGCATCGACCATTACGACGAGGTGTTCAGGAGGATCCACAAATACGGGATCAGCGTGCTGGGAGCTTTCATCTACGGACTGGAAAGCGACACCCCGGAGACCATGGCCCGCCGCACCGAATACATCAACAATGCGGCCATCGATGCCGTGCAGGCCACGGTGCTGACCCCCCTGCCGGGTACGGGGCTCTACAGGCGGATGGCGGCCGAAGGGAAGATCAGGTATAACAATTACCCCGACGACTGGCAGCGCTATGACTTTGTGGATGTGGTTTTCGACCACAGGAACATGGACCGGGATGTGTTCCTCAGCGAGGTGCGAAAAAACTGGGACGCCCTGTATAACGACCATATACTGAAAAAGAAGTTCCTGCGCACGCTCAAGCAGACCAGGAGCCCGCTGGCCGCAATCTGGTCGTATGGCTCAAACCTTCAATATTACAACCTGGTTTATGAAGGTTTACGGCCCAGGAAGGATATCGAAGACATTTTCGGAATGGACGAGAACAGCAGGGAACTGCTGAAATCCAGTCCCTTCAGGTAAAAAGCAATGTGACCTTTTCAGAAGAAACCCTAAATGCAAGGGCGAAAGAAGAAATATAAACTGCTGCTCATCAACCCTGTGAACAGGAGAAGACAGGGGTTGAAGCTCGACCCTGATTCGATATACCCGCCTATGGCCCTGGGCATCATCGCCGCCCTGACGCCACCCGACTGGGAGGTGGAGATCCTCGACGAGAACTTCACGGCCCTCGAATACCGGGATGCCGACCTGGTCGGCCTTACCTCCCTGACGGCTACGATCAACAGGTGTTACGAGATTGCCACCGAATACCGGAAGAACAGGATCCCAACCGTGATCGGAGGGATCCATGCATCCATGTTACCCGAAGAAGCAGCCAGGTATGTGGATGCCGTGGTCATCGGTGAGGCGGAGGATATCTGGGCCAGGGTCATCGACGATTTTATTCACGGCCGCCTGCAGCGTTTCTACCATGCAAAGCTGCCCGCTATGGCTAATTCCGCCTCTCCACGGATCGACCTTTACCATTCAGGATACAAGTTCGGTAGCATGCAAACCACCCGGGGATGCCCGATGAAATGCGAATTCTGCTCGGTACATACCTTTAACGGGAGCAAATACCGTTTGCGTAATGTCGGGAAGTCGGTTGATGACTTTGCCGCCATCGACAAGGAACGGGTTTATATTGTCGACGACAACTTTGTGGGATACAACAAAGCGGCACGCAACCATGCCCTGGAATTCTTCAAAGGCATCGTTGAAAGAGGGACCCAAAAGCAATGGGCCGGGTCGGCCAGCATGAATATCGCCGAGGATGAGGAACTGCTGAAATGGGCTTCCCTGAGCGGATGCAAGCTGATCTTCCTGGGAATCGAATCCGAGCTGATCGACCAGCTGGAGAAAGCCAACAAGCGTGTGAACGTCAGGATCGGTGTGGATAAATATGCGGAAGTGTACCGTATGATACACCATTACGAAATTGCGGTCATGGGGGCTTTCATCTATGGCCTTGATAACGATACGCCGGAGACGATTTATAACCGGACCACCTATATGCTCAATGCCGGTATCGACATCATGCAGGCCACCATCCTGACCCCCCTTCCCGGAACATTGCTTTACAAAAGGTTTATGGCGGAAGGACGCTTGCTTTATACCAACTACCCTGAAGACTGGGAACGGCACAATTATACCGAAGTTGTTTTTAAACCCCAGAAGATGGCATCCGATGATTTTCAACAGTCGGTGCAGGAGAACTGGGAACGGCTTTATGACCTGAAGACGCTCAAACGCAAGTTTCTTAACACCATGAAGATCACGAGGAACCCGGACACGGCGGCCTGGGCCTTTTCCTCCAACCTTCACATGCGCAACCTTGTTTTTGAAGGACAGAAGGAGATCCTGAACATGGCCAACACTTTTCCAGAACTCATCAGTGGCATTGACAGGGCCAACTGACCGCTATCAATGAGGTGTATGTAATAAAGATCATCACTATTCCAGACCAGAAAGATGGGCAAAGACAAGATACAAATCATGATTTCAGACGATCCCGGGAAGGATCTACTCCCTGGCAACCTTGTCTCCGTCATTGAGCATCATGCCGTAAGAACGCCGGATAAGACGGTATACATCTTTCTTGAGGATGGGGAGAATGAAAAGGAGCGGGTAACGTGCTCAGGCATTTCTGAAAGGTCAAGGGCCGTTGGGGCATCCCTCCGGGACCTTGGGGCCATCGGCGACCGGGTGCTCTTGTTGTTCCCGACAGGGATCGATTTCATCCTTGCCCTTTATGGATGTTTTTATGCCGGGATGATCGCCGTACCCGCATATCCGCCCAGGAAGAACAGGCTAAACCGGCGCTTTGGCGCCATCCTGGATAATGCAAGGCCATCTGTCATCCTGACCAACCGGAAGATCAAAGCGGACCTCGAGACCCTGTCGGGCGAAGTTCCGGGACTGGGTGGAACGGTCATGCTGGCTGTGGAAGATGTGCCAGACGTAATGTCGGAGCGTTGGTCAGATCCAGGGCTTCGCGGCAGCGACCTTGCCATGATCCAGTATACTTCAGGGTCGACGGGCGATCCGAATGGAGTGGTGCTCACCCATGCCAATATCATCCATAATTCGGAATGCATCAAAAGGTCCTTTGGCTTTGATGATCATCTTGTTGGGGTGAACGGGCTGCCGAACTTTCACGACATGGGGCTGATCGGGTGTCTTATACAACCGGCCTACCTGGGTGCCTCCAACGTGATCATCCCTCCCATGAAATTCCTGCAGGACCCGCTCTGCTGGCTCAGGAACATCACACCCGCCTGGCCAGATTTATGCACCGAATCTGCTCCACATCCTTTGCTTTTCCGTTTTCATAATCATGGCCGTTTACATGCAGTACCGCTGGAATACCCATGCTGGAAGTATCCGGCTCATACAACACCGCAGG
>CAZHYA010000019.1:7298-18305 GCA_964536525.1 uncultured Bacteroidales bacterium
AACATACAGGGCCCCCAATGCCGGGGTGCCGAATTTCCCTTATGAATACTGTATTGCCAGGATCAACGACATAGAGGTGGAACAACACGACCTCTAATCGGTTACGACCATGTTCTGCGGCTCGGAACCTGTAAGGAAGGAAACCCTGACCGCATTTGCCCGGAAGTTTGGCAGTGCATCCTTTATTGAACGGCAGTTTTACCCGTGCTACGGACTTGCTGAGTCGGTGTTGATCGCCACCGGCGGTGATCACAGGAGGGAACCCGTCTACCTGAGCCTTGATGTCAGGGCCCTTGAAGATGGCAAGGTGGTTCGCTCCGGCGGAGCACCTGCACGTGTACTGACTGGTTGCGGCTTCCCCTGGCTGGGCATGAGCGTTGCGATCGTCGACCCGGAGCGTAAAAAGCCTGCTGACACTGACAGGATCGGAGAGATCTGGCTGAAAGGCCCTTCGGTTGCAGGAGGGTACTGGAACGACTCTAAAAAGACCTCTGAAATGTTCAAGGCATACCTTGAAGGTGCGGACGACGGCCCCTGGCTCAGGACCGGCGACCTGGGATTTATTCACGATGGGCAGCTTTACATCACCGGCAGGCTTAAAGACCTGATCATCATCAGGGGCAGCAACTTTTTCGCGGCGGATATAGAATTCAGTGCCGGCAATTGCCATGAGGCCCTCAGGCATGATGCCTGTGCCGCATTTTCTGCAGAGGTCGGCCATGAGGAGCAGGTGGTCATCGTGCAGGAGGTGGAGCGTACGGCCATGCGCAGCCTCGATGAAGAAGAGGTGTTCGCCGCGATCAGGAATGCCGTCGTTGGCGAGCATGGCATACAACCCTATGCGATCGTGCTGGTCAGCCCGGGCAGCTTGCTGAAGACCACCAGCGGGAAGGTCAGGAGGCAGGCCATGCGGCAGGCATGGATCAAGCGGGAGCTGAAGGTGGTGGCATCAAGGGAACTCGCCCCTGAAATAACCAACATCGCCCCGATGGTAGGCTTTCGGCCGGGATATCTCCATGAATGGCTGATCAACTGGATTGCCGGGCAAATGAATATTGCACCCGAAAACATCGATCCTGACAGGCCCCTCTCGTCGTATGGGCTTGATTCGATCATGGCGGTAAGCCTCGAGCGTGATGTGAATACCCATTTCGGGGTGGAATGGCCCATCGAGTCTTTCCTGAAGGACAGCAGCGTGAACCAGCTGGTGGAGGAAGGGAAAGCGTTGCTGCGTAGTTAATACCTGATGTTACACCCTGCCCAGGAGAACCCGACACCAAATCCTGCAAGTACGAGCGTATCACCCCGTTTTACCCTGCCGCCGGCGATGGCATGGTACAGGGCGATGGGGATGGTCGACGACACCGTGTTACCGCAATTTTCGAGATGGAATAACTGCTTCTCCGACGGTATCTTCATCTTCCTGAAGATGCTCTCAAGGATGATCTGGTTGGCCTGGTGCAGCACATAGAGGTCAACATCCTCAGGGCCGATGCCCGCCTTTTCGAAAAGCTGCCTGATCAGCACGGGGACCTTCTCCACGGAGAAGGTGAACACGGCCGCACCGTTCATGTAAAAGTTACGGTCGTTGCGGATATTGCCCGAAGCATCGGTGTAATCGTCCGATGGATATTTGTAGTAAGGATAGCGTGCCCCTCCGTGTTTGATGATGATGGCCTCGTAGCCGCTGCCGTCGGTGCCGAATACGAAGTCGCCGATATACGAATCCGGCATGGCATCGGCAGCGCTGACCAGCGTGGCGGCGGCCCCGTCGCCGAAAATGGCCTTGTTGCTTTTGTCCTGCGGATGAATGAGCTCGGAGATGTTCACCGAGGTGAGCAGCAACACGTTCGTGGCATTGCCGGTGGCGATCAGCCCGTTGGCGGTGCTCAGGCCATAGATGTACCCCGTACAGCCCTGGTTGATGTCGAGCGATCCGGCATCGGTGGGAATGCCCAGCCGGTCCTGCAGCAGGCAGGCCGTGGAGGGGGTCAGGTAATCGGCCCCCTGGGCACAGAAGATGATGTGGTCGATATCTTCCGGCCTTATTGCGTGTTCCTTAAAAAGACGCAGGGCAGCCTCATAGGCCAGGTCGGCGGCGGTATCCTCCTCCATGGCAAGATGCCTCGTTTTCACCCCTGTGAGCCTCGTGAGGTCGTCGATCTTCAGACCGGGAAATTCCCTGGCCAGGTCTTCGTTGGTGAGCACCTGTGCGGGCAGGTGGTAGCTGATGGCCCTGATATAGCTTTTCATCATGGTTGCGGCTGCGTGGCCTGGTTGTATTGGTTGCGGTAATACTGGGCTTTCTCATGGTTCCCCTGGCGGGAATAGTAATCCGACAGGAAGGCGAACACCTCAGGGCGGGTGTTCCTAATGGCCGCCTCCTCGTAGCTTTCGATGGCTTTCAGGGTGTCGCCCATGATCATGTAGTAGTTGCCGAAGCTTACATAAGGCAGGGCCTCCATAGGATCGATCCGGATGATCTCATTGTTCAGCCTGATGGCTTCCCGGGCATCGCCCATCATGAACTTAAGGTCGGCCAGGCGTGAGCGGGGGTTGATGATGTCGGGGTTGTACCGGATGCATTTTTCGTAATAAAACATGGCCGAATCTATCCTGCCCGTACTTTCGTAGGTGAAGCCAAGGTTGAACAGGGCCTTGCCATCTTCGGGCTCCAGCATCAGGGCACGCCTGAAAGAGGAAACGGCTTTCTTCTTGAAATGTATGTATTCAAGGGTGTCGCCGCTGGCAAGGAAATGTTCGGCGATCCTGGGATTGTTGTAGATCATGCCCATGTTCTTCCAGGAAGACGCATGGCCGGGCCATATCTCTACGGCGCGTTCAAAATGTCCGATGGATTTCCTGATCTGTGGCATAAGGAACTTGGCCACGTTGACCTGTTTGACCAGTTCCCGTTCCACATTGCGCATGAGGATCGTCCCCATGAGGTCGTGCGCTTTGACGGAGTTGTCGAGGTCCTTCTCGTCGGCCCTGAAGAGGGAGAGTTCCGAAGCCCAGTCCCGGTTCCTGTCGATGGTTTTATAGGTATAAGGGATGAGGATGAGCAGGGTGAAGAGCATCACGAAAAAGATGCGGCCCGCCCTGACTGATGGCGATGAGGGAGTCGCCTTGAAAATGGTGAAGAGCACCCAGGCCAGGGCCATGGCAAAAGCGGCCGACGGGACCAGCAGGAACCTTTCGCCGATGATGCCGGGCACGGGCTGTATAATGTTACTGTACATGGCTATGGTTAGTAGGTAGAAGAGGATGGCATAGGAGATCACATGTTTCTCCCTGAACTTCAGGATGGCAATGCCCAGCAGGGCCAGGTGGAGCAATATGCTTAGGATCACCCACGGGCTGGAAAGGTTCACCACCGGGATCATGTCGAAGCCATAGTAATATAGCAGGGGATGGGGTACCAGCAGCAACCTCAGGTAATACAGCAGGCTGTACATCCCCGTGCCAAGGATGTTCCAGAAATTATCCTCGAAGTACAGCGGGTTGTCGACCATGGACACGTCTCGCACCCGCTCGAGGAACCAGAACGGCATCATGCCCCCGATCACGATCATGAGGGTGATGAGGCCGGTGATGAACAGGATCTTCCTGTACCTCATATCGGTAAAGAAATACAGCGTGAGGGGGAAGACCAGCCAGAACGACAGGGCTGTAGGCTTCGAAAGGAAGGCCAACACATAGAGGAACAAGCCAAGCAGCAGGTGCCAGGCCCTGCCCCTGTCGTGGTATTTTAACAGTTGGTGAAGGGTGAGCAGGGAGAAGAGCATGCTGATCAGCTCGTCCCTGTTCTTCAGGCTGGCCACCACTTCGGTATGTACCGGGTGGGCCATGAACAGCAGGGTGATCACAAAGGGGAACCAGATATTGTATCCCCTGAAGAGCCGTTGCAGGATCCGGTACAGCAACAGCACCACCGCCAGGTAGAAGAGGATGTTGATGAAGTGCCCGATGCCCGGCCGGGCACCGAAGATCGCATGTTCCACAGCAAAGACCAGGCGCACCACCGGCCGGTAACCGAACGATTTTTCGATGCCGTCGCCGGTGTTTACGGTGGTGTATGTGGTGGTGAAGATATCCCTGACGGATTTCAGGAAATTGTCGGAAAGCCCTGCGTCCACGCCCTGTATGATATAATCGTCGAGCGAATATCCGTTCCTGATCGTATTGCCGTACAGGATGAATGTGAAAATGATGATGAAAACGACGAAAAAGATCCTGGTGTTTTTTTGAGCACTCCGGCGTAACGGATCCTTCAGTTCTTTTACCATGGTGATGAGGGCTTTTTGCTTATTTGTTCAGAATTGGCAACAAAAATATACATTTCGAAACAAAGCTGTGCAGAATTAACATTGCTTAACACCCGGTGTTCAGGGATGCGATGATTTCATAACACCTTTTCCGCAAATCCCCTGATGGCTTTGAGTGTTTGTTTGCGGGCTTCAATATGCCCCATATGTCCTACATTGTCGAGCACGATGATCTCGCTGGAGGAAGGAAGCGTGGCTTGCACCATCGTCTTTTCGAACGGAACCCTGTTGTCCTTTTTACCGAGGATGAACAACACCGGCACACTCGATTTCACCAGTACCTCAAGCTTGTCAGTCCTGTATTTCATCCCTTCCAGGGCGGCAATAATGGCCTTGGGCGATGTTTTGACGGCCTCCTTGTAAAGTTCGTCAATTTCACTGGCGAAACGTGGCACGTTGTCGGGAGCAAAGAGTTCGGGGAAGAAGTTCATGATGTAACCGCCATGGTCGGATGTAACCACGTTGATGGCCCTGTTACGGTTCAGCTTCCCCTCCGGGGTGTCGGCCAGGGCATGTGAATGCAGGAGCCCGAAGCCTTTCAGCTTGCGTGGAAATTTGGATGCGAAAGCCAGGGTTACATAGCCTCCCATCGAATGGCCGATCATCAGGCATTTTTTTATCTGGAGCGCCTTTAGCACACGGTTTACCGCGGTGGCCATCTGTTCCATCAGGTGCACTTTGTCAATACATTCACTGCGGCCGAAACCCGGCAGGTCGACGGTCACCACCCGGTACCCGTCAGAGAGCTTGCGCACATGGTAATCCCACATGCCCATGTTTTCGAGGAAGCCGTGCAGCAAAACGATTGCAGGGCCGCTGCCTTTGTCGCGGAACCAGATCTTCTTACCCTTATAGGTGATGTTTCCGTTCATCTTTATCTTCCTGATCGGATTTTACAGCTTGATCTTTTTTCATCTTCCCCTTCTGCGTGGCCATCCAGACATTGAGCGGGAGGTTAATGAACGCGATGATGGCAAAACCCGCTATTGCCGGGTAGATGGCATACTCCCGGGCGGTAAAGTATAAAATGGCCGAGGCCACTACCAGTGCGGCCGCAACGATGCGGACGATGTTCATGATCCTGATTGCCTTTTTTATCTTTTCCATCACTTCATCGTTTCTTCAACCTCTTCAACCGTCTTTGGTATGGGCTTGCCAAGCACCTTGTGGCCGGTTTCCGTAACCAGGATATCATCCTCTATCCTCACGCCGCCAAAGTCCTTGTACAGTTCGGCCTTGTCGTAGTTGATGAATTCCGTGAACCTGCCTTCGCTCCTCCAGAGGTCGATCAGCGCAGGGATGAAATAACAGCCCGGCTCGTCGGTGAGCACGAAGCCCGGTTCCAGCTTCCTGGCAAACCTCAGGAAGGCAAGCCCGAACTGTTCGCTTCGGCGGATGGTTTCGTCATAGCCCACGAAGTTCTCGCCCAGTCCTTCCATGTCATGAACGTCGAGGCCCATCATATGCCCGAGGCCGTGGGGGAAGAAGAGGGCATGGGCACCCTGCCTTACGGCTTCTTCCATGTCGCCCTTCATGATGCCCAGGTCCCTGAGTCCTTCGGCGATGGTGCGGGCGGCCAGGAGGTGAACATCCCGGTAGTAGGTCCCGGGCCTGATGGCTTCGATGGTCACCATGTTGGCTTTCAGCACGATCTCGTAGATCTCCTTCTGACGGGTGTTGAATTTCCCTCCAACAGGCACGGTGCGGGTGATGTCGCTGGCATAGTGCATGGAGGTTTCACAGCCTGCATCGGTCACCATCATCCGTCCTTCTTCCAGCACATTATGATGATGGTGATTATGCAGCGTCTGGCCGTCGACGCTGAGGATCACAGGAAACGATACCGGCCCGCCATGGGCCAGGGCAATCCCTTCGATGGCCCCTGCGATTTCCTGCTCAACCACGCCGGGCATGGCCATCTTCATGGAGGTGGTATGCATGATGTAGGCTACATCGATTGCTTTCTCTATTTCTGCGATCTCCAGGGCATCCTTAACTGAGCGCATCTTGATCACGGCCCTGATCAGCTCTTCGGAAATATGCTTTTTAATTTCCCCGTGGCTCTTGCCGAAGATCCCTTCGAGCGCCAGCCAGCGGTCGCCCCGGTACGGGGGCAGGATATGCACCCTGCGGCCTTTGAGGATAGCTCCCTGGATGTACTCGCCCAGCTTGCCGCTGGAGAGCGTATGCGTGGTGCCGCACTCCAGGGCCTGGTCTTTCATGAGGGGTTGGGGCCCCATCCAGATGATGTCGTCCATGCTCACATCATCCCCCACGAGGATGTCACTGCCTTCGTCCACATCAATGATCCCCGACAAGCCGTCGTGGTCATGGCCGAAATAATAGAGGAAATCACTGTCCTGCCTGTAATGATAGGTGTTGGCGGGATAATTCATGGAGGCCTCGGCATTGCCGGGCAGCAAAACGACGCCGTCGCTTAGCATCTCTCTCAGCCGCTTTCTCCTGGCGGCGTATACTTCTGGTTTGAACATATTGTTGCTTTTTATCGTTGCTTTTCAGGATCAACAAAGGTAATGAAATTACATCAAACCATGTATGACGTTGATGGCGTGAGGGGTTATTCGTGGAATATTATCTATATTTGTGCTGTTGGAAATCCATGCAGCAATGTCAAATCCCGACTATTCCGTCGTTGTGCCGGTTTATAACAGCGAAGACACGCTGGAGGACCTTTTAGGAGGACCAGGGCTGTTTTCGAAGAGCTCGGTTCATCCTTCGAGATGATCTTTGTGGAGGATTGCGGAAAGGATAACAGCTGGGAGGTTTTAAAAAAGCTTAAGCAGGAACATCCCGGCCTGATTACAGCCATCAGGCTGCACAGGAATTACGGGCAGCACAATGCCACCATCTGCGGCTTCGGCTTTGCCAGGGGCAATATGGTGATCACCATCGACGACGACATGCAGCATCCACCCGAAGAGATTAAGAAGCTTATCAACAGGTATATGGAAGATGAGCCCGACATCGTTTACGCGATCTTCCGCAAAAAGCAGCATTCGCGGATCAGGAATATGGGCAGCCGTTCAATGCGTTCAACTTCGCGGCTGTTGCTAAAAGGCACGGGCAAGGGTTCTTCTTTCAGGCTCATCAAAAAGGAGATCATCGACAAGCTGCTCGAGCATGCCATACATTTTGTTTTCATCGACCAGTTGTTGCTCTGGCATACCAACGATTTTGCTTTCGTGGAGGTGGAACATCACCGCCGCGCGACAAAGACCTCAGGCTATACGACAAGAAAGCTCTTCATGCTGGTCACCGACCTCACTTATTTTTATACGAACATACCACTGAAGATCATGGTGTACGGGGGAATGCTGATGTCGCTGATTTTCTTCCTTTTCGGCCTCAGGTTTATCCTTCAGAAATGGCTGTTCAATGTAACGGTTCCCGGTTATACCTCTACGATCGTCACCATACTGTTCAGTACAGGCATCATCGTTTTCAGCCTGGGCATCATCGGGGGCTACCTCAGCAGGATATACATGGTGCAGAACAAAAAACCCCCCTTTACCATCAGGAAGGTATTGTGATGGTTATCTGGTCAGCGGCCTTAAACCGTTGTAGGCCTGATCATTTGCCGCAGATGGTTTCTTCCCCATTCTTTCATCAATTTCCCGCAGTTTTTTTCTGTTGAAGATCCCAAGGTAGAAGCGGCCAATCACCAGCGGGGCTTTGCTCAGTACCGCCATACGGAGTCTGTAGGGAAAGCTGTCGATGATCCAGGTGAGGATATATATGACCCGGGCAAAACCGCGACCGGGAAGGCTGCGGAGTTGTGCGCCCAAGCCGGGCTTCGGATAGATCTTCCCGTGCCCGGTGAGCACGGCATATTTCCCGGCGCAAGCGTCGGCCACCCTCAGTTCTCCTTCCGTGAGCCCTTCTTTCCAGAGGCCCGTCCTGCCGGTGTTGATCTTCTTCAGCAGGCTGGCATGGTATTTCAGGATAAGGTCGGTGGGATATATCTTAAGCACCTCTTCGCTTTTTTTATAGAAGTCGAAAGGCTTTTCGCTGAACGGTATCCCGATGAATTCACAGAGCAGGGCAAATTGATGCTCCGGGTCGGAAACAAGGTCTTCGTATCTGATCTCCAGGTGCGTGCCGGGGTATTTTCCCGAGGCCTGTCTGAACTTTTTTACAAAATACCGCCATTTGCTTACCGTAAGGGAGATGAAGGGCAGTTCAAAGTCCACGTTCCGTATCGAAATAAAATTGTCGCGGTAGTCGCGCACGATGTGGATGAATTTGGCTTCAGGAAATATCTTCAGCAACCTGGAGGTATAGATCGTGTAGCCCGGATTTTTATCGCCGAGGGCCAGCAGCATGCCGTGCCTGAAAATGGAGCGGTACTCGTGATAAACCACCTTGCATATCGTGCCATAAGTGTGGTGTCCCTCGCATGCCATCAGACTGCGATGGAGCCTTTTGCGGTCCATGGGCCAGAGGTCGAAGCGCCATTGCGACTGCAGGTCCTGGTAAAATCTTTCGAGTTTCCGCTGCGACCAGAAAGTGGTTTTGCCGTATGCCGGGTAGAGGTTGATGATGAGCTGGCATTCGGGCGGAACGGTTACGTTGGGATGCGCATCGAAGAGGGTTCGGAGCAGCGTTGTGCCGGAGCGGGGCCTCCCCACCACGAAAAATATGGGAATATCTTTCAGTTGCCGGGCACCGAGGTGTCTTTCGCGCTGCCCGATAATGATCTTCTGCTGGTCGAGTTCCGTGTAAAATGCCTTCATGCGCCGGCAAAAATAGCAATAATAGGGTTGCCAACCTTAACAGGGTCGGCAACCCTATTTTATCGATTTGACAATCAGCTTTTTCAGTTGGGCAAAATCGCTCTTTCTCACCAGCAGGATATGCCCCACCGGCACCTTCAGGATCCTGGAATAGGCGATGAGGTAGGCGATCGACCCCACGGTGTAACTAACATTGGTGGCCATGGCTGCACCCTGACCGCCGTAGCCGGGGATCCACCAGAGGTTGAGGAGGATGTTCAGCACAAGGGCCGGCAGGAAGGCATAGAGGGTGATCTCCGGCCTGCCCAGGCCGGCGAGGTGTCCGCTCAGTATCCTGAACATCACCACCATGATGATACCCGGGAGGATGAACTGGATAACCCGGATGCTGGGGATATATTCATCGCCGAAGAGGAACGGAACCAGGTAGGGGACAATGAAGAACATGGCTGTGGCCAGCAACACCGAAAAGAGAAAGGAAAGCCGCAGAAGCACACCGGTGGTCTGTACCATGGCTTCGCGGTCTTCGTTGTTGGCCGTGCGGCTGAACACCACGATGCCCACGGCCAGCGGCAACTGCCATAACTGCTCGGCTATCGAAGCACCGACGGAATAAATGCCGACCTCGGCCGCATCCTTCAGTTTTTCGAGTAAGAGGATATCGATACGGTAGTTCAGCTGCAGGATGAAAAATGAAACGGAAAAGAGGATGCCCAGCCTGAGCAGGCTCATAATGATCTTCCTGTGGAACCTGAGTTTGATACGATAGTCCTTTACAAGCATTGCCAGGCCATACAGTGCCACGATGGTGCCCGATACAAGGAAGGCGGTCACCGCTCCGGCGATCCCCAGTCCAAGGCCCCATACCAGCACCGCCACCATCACCAGGTTGATGGCATTGGTGATCCAGTTCATCCGGTTGGCCCTGTTGATCTCGTCGTTACCCAGGAAGATACCCCCGAAATAGATGATCCCCAGCCGTCCGGGGATGATCAGCAGCACCAGGCTGATCAGCAGCAGGGTGAAGTCGGGCTCGTCGTAGATCCAGTAAACGATGCCCGAGATCAACATTCCCAGCAGGGATGCGATCAGCAGAAGTACGATGATGGACGATACCAGTTCGTTACGGTCGAAGTTCCCTTTGCCAATGTGGAAGATGGCCGAGCCACGGATCCCCAGGTGGGTGATACTCACCACGATCATGGGAATGATCACCAGCGCAGTGAAAGTCCCGTATTTTTCCGGACCCAGCACGCGTGCCAGGATGATGCCTGCCACAAATCCGGCAGCAATGGAAAAAACATTGCTGTTGAACACCCCGACCACATCCCGTGCAAACCTCCTCCTCGCCATTCTTATTCTTATTCTTAATTCTAATTCTTGTATTCTTATTCTTATTCCTTGTTCCTTGTTCCTTATTCCTTATTCATCATGGTTTTCCTGCAGGCTCTTCAAAAGTAAATTCGGGTCGAGCGGGGTCTTCCTTCCTGCGAAACATACATTGTGCCTTTCAACATTGGAGAGGTAGGCCCATGCGGCTGCCTTGGCGCTGCGGGTGGCCTTGAGGGTCCTCAGCATCTTTTTCTGGAGCAGCTTGTTATCGTACATGATCGACCAGTTTTCAAGCATGGCCTCCATAAACTCCTCCGGGTCTATCTTGCCGGGCCTGTGCACCGCTTCCATAAAATGGTAATGCTGCCAGTCGGCCGGATAGTTTGTATAGAGCAAACGCCCTTCCCTTGATATCCGTTCATAGAGTCCTGTTCCGGGCAATGGTGTGACGATGGTGGCCTGCATGGCATCCATACCGCTGTCGATGGCAAAGCGCGTACGGTCGTAAAGGTCTTCCTTCGTATCACTGTCGAGGCCGTAGATGAGGGCGCCGAGAACGCTGATGCCGTATTTGTGGATACGGTCGAAGACTT
>CAZHYA010000020.1:0-10655 GCA_964536525.1 uncultured Bacteroidales bacterium
GGCGCAGCCAATCTCACCAGTCCGACGAAAAACCCTGCCAGGGACCTGGAAGGGTTTTTTAATTGGATGAACTCAGATTGGGTGGTTGGGAGATGTTGGATAGGATATCGGATATACTGATTTGAGATGGGAAATCGGATATCATGATATCCGATCGTATATCAGCTACGTCATCAAATCTTGTATATCGTCAAATCATTCTGTCCGGCGCAGCCAATCTCACCACGCGCACGTTTTCATAAGCCCCTCTCTTATCTGTCGACCCTCACCGCCATGGAAGACCGCATGCCATCGTCCTCATCATAATAAACTCCCAGAAATATATCACCGGGTAACAAAATAATATATACATCCTTTATGGGGCCGGGCATCATATGGTCGGTAAAGAAGAACGTATTGTTGAAATGTATGGCATCAGCAGCTGTAGTCCTCCGGAAATCATCATATAATATATCCTCAAATAATTGCCCGTCAACATAGAAATTTGCGGTGAGCGTACCATTTGCCTCTATGACGAAATTTCCGTACCCTCCGCTCCATAAGGTGGCATACGAGCCGGTAATGTCATTCATTGTGATCGCCTGTGCGGGTTCGGCAAAGCCAACACCCATGCCGACCTGCGGTCCGGAATCGTAAACCCTCAGCTTTTCGGGCAATACGTATATGGTTTCGGCTATTGTATCGTCAGAGCCGAAAGGGTGGCTGTAAATGATGCCCGGGTCCACATTATCCTGCCACCAGTCGCCGGTTTCAGTATGGACCGTAGTACCATTGAAATCCCATAAAGCCAGGTCAAAGGTTCCATTGGAACTGATACTGGACCTGCCCCAGTAATTGTCAGCGTCCGGGTCAGGGTCATAGCCAAAGAACAACCAGGTTCCCCAGTGATCTCCTGGCGTATAATCATGCCTGATCACCCCGACGACCAGTTCATCGCTTGCGTTTACCGGCAGATAAGTCATGACCAATTGCCCTGGTATTTCAAGCATGTAGTAATCATCGCCTTCAATATTCATTTTCAGGGCGCCTTTCATCATCCCGCTGGAGACCCTGGTAAAACCAACAACACCTGCTTCGCCTGTAGTTTTGTTGTTGTAGCTGATCGTATTGTTGTTCTCATTTACGGCGATGGTGAAAATATCGCCAACAGCCGCCGAAGCCTGGTATTCCCTCACCGGAATGGTTGGGACCGGATCGGGGGGTGTGGCCGGGTCTTCATCCTTATTACACCCAAATATCAATATGCTTAATAATAGCATCGCAGGGGTGCATTTCACACACCACCTGGAAATTTTTACCGCTTTTTTCATAGATTAATTGGTTTTAGTTTTCGCTAATATACATTTTATTATGGTATAGCCAACCTGTGGAGAAGATCGGGGTCATCCTGTAATGTACATCGGGTAAATCACATCTTTAAACAAGGGTTACGGTAACAGGTCGTCGATGCTGGCTTTTATCTCTGCCGTATATCATCCCTGTAATATTCGATCAACGCATTGGTCGAGCTGTCATGGTCCATGGGCTTTGTTCCGCCCTGCAATTCGGGAATGATATTTTGCGCCAGCACCTTCCCCAGTTCAACACCCATCTGGTCGAAGGGGTTGATGCCCCAGATCACGCCCTGCACAAATACGCTGTGCTCGTACATGGCAATGAGTTTGCCGAGGTTTTCCGGGCTCAGCTGATCGAGAAAAAAAGTTGATGACGGACGGTTGCCTTCAAAAATTTTGTGCGGGACCAGCGCCTCGTTAACGCCTTCGCGGCGCACTTCTTCGGCGGTTTTCCCGAAGGCCAGCGCTTCACCCTGGGCGATCATGTTGGCGATGAGGTAATCCTGGTGGGGTGGCAGGTCGTTGAGTGCTTTCCGGAAACCGATAAAGTCGCAGGGTATCAGGTTGGTTCCCTGGTGGATCAGCTGATAAAACGAGTGTTGACCGTTGGTTCCGGGCTCACCCCAGAAAACGGGGCTGGTGCTGTAATCCACCTTTTCGCCCTCCAGGGTGGTGGCTTTGCCGTTGCTTTCCATGGTCAACTGCTGTAAATAGGCCGGGAAACGCTTCAGGTAATTTTCGTAGGGCAGCACAGCCTGTGTCTGTGCGCCGAAAAAGTTGGTGTACCATACTGTGAGCAAACCCATGATGACCGGGATATTCCGGTCGAACGGACGATTGCGGAAATGTTCATCCATCAGGTGAAAGCCGTGAAGCAGTTTTTTGAAGTGTTCGGGCCCGACAGCGATCATGGTCGAGAGGCCGATGGCTGAATCCATCGAGTACCTTCCGCCAACCCAATCCCAGAATCCAAACATATTGCGGGTGTCGATACCGAATTGTGCCACTTCTTTTTCGTTTGTCGATACGGCGACAAAATGCCTGGCCACGGCCTTTTCATCACCCAACGCCCCCAGCAGCCACTTGCGCGCAGTGCGGGCATTGGTCATGGTTTCGAGGGTGGTAAAGGTTTTTGACGAAACAATAAAAAGTGTTTCTTCGGCTTTCAGCCCCTGCACTGCTTCGGCAAAATCGTTACCATCAACATTGGAAACAAAGCGCAGGCTGAGCGAGCGATCTGCATAGTATTTCAGGGCTTCGTATGCCATCACGGGACCCAGGTCGGAGCCTCCTATGCCGATGTTGACAATGTTTTTCAGGGGTTTGCCGGTAAAGCCTTTCCATGCTTCGCTTCTGATCTCATTGGAAAATACGGCCATTTTTTCGAGCACCTCGTGCACATCGGGAACCACATTGCGGCCTTCAAACAGGATGCCGGCATCTTTGGGCGCACGCAGTGCGGTGTGCAATACAGCCCGGTTTTCGGTGGCGTTGATCTTCGCGCCCGAAAACATGGCATTCATTTTTGCTTCCAGGCTGCGCTCAGCCGCCAGGTTCAGCAAGAGTCCGAGGGTCTTCCCGGTGATGCGGTGTTTGGAAAAATCAAAATAGATCCCCAGATCGTCGATCACAAATTGCTGCCCACGGCTTTGATCTTCTGCAAAAAAATCCCGGAGGTGATGGTCTTTTATTTCATTATAATGTAGTTGTAGCGATTTCCAGCTTTGTAAATTCGTTAATGTACTCATCCTTGTTAAAGTTAATTCTGTGACGCATTCTCTTCAGAAAGCCACCCGCCGCCCAGGGCTTTGTATAGCCCGATAAAAGAGATCATCAGGTCGCGCCTGACGGAGGAATAGCTCAGCTGGGCATCGAACGACTGGCGTTGCGAATCAAGCACCTCCAGGTAGCTGGTCACCCCCTTGTCGTAGCGCTCCTGCGACAGCTTCTCGGCATTTGCCGAGGCGTGCATCCTGAATTCCTGGGCTTTCAGTTCCTGCTTCAGCGTTTCGATGGTGATCAGGGCGTCTTCCACTTCTTTAAAAGCCTGTATTACGGTGGCTTCATAGTTCAGCCTTGCCGCTTCCGCCAGGAAACGCTGCTGTTCGACCCGTCGTTTGTTTTTGCCAAACTGAAACAGGGGCCCCAGCAGGCTGGCGCCTGCCGACCAGGCAAACCCTCCCGTAGTGAAAGCCGAAAGCTCATTGCTGGCCCCACCGAAAAGGCCCGTGAGGCTGATCGAAGGGAAACGCATGGCCACTGCCACGCCGACCAGGGCGTTCTGCTGCATATAATCGGCTTCCGCCTGTAATATGTCGGGTCTTCTTTCAAGCAACTGTGAAGGGAGGCCGCTCGGGATCTCGGGTGGAAAGGCCTGCTCATACAGTGATGTGCCCGTAACGATGGTATCGGGGGCCATGCCCAGCAGGATGCTGAGCGTGCTCTGGTCGAAGGCGATAAACCGCCTGTAGACCGGCACCGAAGCCCATGCAACGGCTTGCTGTATCTGTGCCTGGTTGAGGTCGATCTCGGGCACCACGCCATGGTAGTAGCGTGCCTGGATGATCTCCGTGCCGCTCTTCCTCGAAAGGTATGTGCTTTTGGATATCTCGAACTTCGACATATCGTCCAGTAACTGGAAATAGGTGCTTACCACGGCAGCGATGAGGCTCATCTGGGTTGTGCGCATGGCATATTCCGTGGCCATCAGTTCGGCCCTGGCAGCCTCCGTCGACCTGCGGTACTTGCCCCAGAAGTCGATCTCCCACACCAGCTCCGGGAAAGCGTAAAAGTTGTTCCTGACATCCCCCTTCATGCCCGCATAATTGCCACGGGAAACCCCTGCGGCAACGTTGAGGGCGGGCCATGCCTCTGCCTGCTTGTACCCGACATTGGCCCTTGCTGCCTCAACCCTGGCTGCGGCCTGCAACACATCCTTGTTCTGCTCCAGTGCGGTCCTGACCAGGGTGTCGAGAACCGGGTCATCGAAGATCTCCCACCAGCTGAGATTCACGATGGTGTCGCCCATGGCGGGATCGAAACGGTAAGTCTCCGGGCTGTATACCTCCGGCCTCTCATACGCTGGGCCGACCTTGCATCCCGGCAGGTAAGGGATAATGAATACTGCAGAAAGGATGATGATGATCTTTTTCATGGCATGTGGTTTACTCATGATCGACTTTTTCGATGGCTGCTTCTCGTTTCTTTTCATAGCCGGCTATCTTTCCAATGAATACGTAAAGCATCGGGTAGAGAAATACCCCGAGCATGGTGGCGACGGTCATCCCGCCCAGCAGGGCCATACCCATCACCTTCCTGGCTTCCGCTCCTGAACCCGTGGCGACCACAAGCGGGAATACCCCCAGGATGAAAGAGAATGCGGTCATCAGGATCGGCCTGAACCTTGTCCTGGCAGCCTTGATGGCGGCATCGAAGAGGCTGAGGCCGCCCTTGAACTCATCGTTTGCATATTCAATGATGAGGATGGCATTTTTAGCGGCCATCCCCACCAGCATTACGAAGGATACCTGGGCGAAGATGTTGTTCTCGAAGGAGGGGCTGACCAGCCTGGCGGCCCAGAGGAAGAGCAGTGCGCCGAAAATGGCGAAGGGCGTCCCCAGCAGGATGCTGAGGGGCAGCGACCAGCTCTCGTACTGCGCGGCAAGGATCAGGAACACGAAGACCAGTGAGAACAGCATGATCATGCCCAGCGAGCCTGATGCCTTCTTTTCCTGGAACGACATGGCATTCCATGCATAGCTCATCTCACCGGGCAGGGTCTCTGCGGCCACTTCCTCCAGGGCATCCATGGCCTGGGCAGAAGTATAGCCCGGGGCAGGCGCTCCGGTCACCTCTACCGACCTGAAGAGGTTGAAGCGCGTGGTATAATCCGGTCCGGAGATATCCTCTATCCTGACCAGCGTACCCAGGGGAACCATCTTACCTTCGTTGTTCCTGATAAAGAAGTTGCTGATCTGGGTCTCATCGACCCGGTATTGCGGTTCGGCCTGGATATAGGTTTTGTAAAGGCGCCCGAAGCGGGTGAAGTCATTGACATAGGCGCCTCCCATATAGGCTCCGATGGTGGTATACAGGTCGTTGAGCGGAACCCCCATCTTCAGTGCCTTTTCCCTGTCGATGTTCATGTAGCGTTGCGGTACGCCCGCCTGGAAGGTGGTGAAGGCGCTGCCGATCTCCGGGCGTGCATTGGCCGCCCTGATGAACGCAGCGGCATTTTGTGCAAGGAAAAGAGGGTCCCTGCCCACCCGGTCCTGCAACATGATGCTGAAGCCCGAACCGTTGCCCAGGCCCGGGATGGCCGAGGGTCCGAATGCAAAGGCCTGCGCTTCTTTCACACCAAAGGCCAGCTCCCTGTTGAACATCTGGATGAACTCCCTGACGGTCATGTCGCGATCAGACCAGTTCTGCAGGGTGATGAACATGAAGCCCTGGTTGGGGGTCATGGCGCCCGACAGCAGGCTGTAGCCCGTGGCAGTGGTCACGAATTTCACTTCCGGGTGCCTGAGGGCCATGGCTTCAACCTTTTTGGCCACTTCGTCGGACCGCTGCAGGGAAGAGGCGTTGGGTAGCTGAATGTTCACGAAGAGATAGCCCATATCCTCTTCGGGGATGAAGCCGCCGGGCACCAGCCGCAGGAAGAGGCCGGCTGCAGCGGACACGATCAGGATGAAGATCACCGAACGCTTGATCTTCCTGCTCACCACCGCGGTGAAGCTCATATACGACTCGGTACCCTTGTGCAAGCCCTTGTCGAACTTTTTGAAGAACCACCCAAGGGGGCCTTTGTACGGCCTGGGTTCCTTAAGCAGCACCGAGCATAAGGCGGGGCTGAGGGTAAGCGCATTGACCGAGGAAACGGCAACCGAAACGGCGATGGTGATGGCAAACTGCTGGTATAACCTTCCGGTGATGCCCGCCATGCCTGCAACGGGAATGAACACGGCGATCAGCACAAGGGTGGTGGCGATGATCGGGGCCGTTACCTTGCGCATGGCTTCCAGCGTGGCCTTCTTGCGGTCCATGCCGGCGGCAATGTTCACCTGCACGGCTTCCACCACCACGATGGCATCATCCACCACGATGCCGATGGCCAGCACCAGGCCGAGCAGCGACAACACATTGATGGTAAAGCCAAGCAATGGGAAAAACATGAATGCACCCACCAGCGAGACGGGGATGGCGATGGTGGGGATCAGGGTGGCCCGCCAGTCCTGGATGAAGATAAACACCACCAGGATGACCAGCGCGAGGGCGATGAAAAGCGTGATGACGATCTCGTTGATCCCGGCGGTGATGGCTTCGGTCGAGTCGAGGGAGATATCATAGGTGATCCCTTCGGGGAATCGCTTCTGGATCTCCGCCATCTCCTTGTGAACGGTCTCTGCAAGCTCTACGGCGTTGGACCCCGGAGACTGGTACAGGGCGATCATGGCACAGGTTTTCCCATTGAGCCGGGTATAGGTTTCCACTCCCAGGTCGATGGTGGCGATGTCCTTGATCTTGACCTGCGAGCCGTCGGGTTTTGTCCTTACGACGATCTCACCGAAGGATTCAGGATCGCTGAAGCGTTCGGGCAGGCGGACGGTATAGGTGAATTCCGTTCCGGGTGGCGCCGGTTCGGCCCCGAACTTCCCTCCGGGAACGATCACATTCTGCTCGTTGATGGCTTTGATGATCTCAGGAACGGTGATGCCGAGCCGTGAGAGGATGTCGGGCCTGATCCAAATACGCATGGAGTAGTCGGCGGAGCCCATCACACTCACACGTCCGATGCCGGGTATCCTCGCCAGCTGGTCCTTGATGTTGATCATGTCGTAATTCCCCAGAAAAGCGTGGTTGTACCTCCCGTCGGATGTCAGGGTGACCAGCATGAGGGTGTTGGGAAGGGCTTTTTCGGTGGTTACGCCATATTGTTTTACTTCCTCCGGCAGTTTTGCCGTGGCGGCCGAAACCCTGTTCTGCGTGAGCACGGTGTTCATGTCGGGATCGGTACCCACCTCGAACGACACCTCGATGGTCATCGTTCCGTCGTTGGCATTGGTGGACTTCATGTAGATCATGTTGTCGACACCATTGATCTGCTGCTCGAGGGGCGTGGCCACCGACTCTTCCACGTTCAGGGCATTCGCTCCGACATAGGTTCCCCTGACCTGGACGATGGGCGGGGTGAGGTTGGGGTATTGTTCGATGGGAAGGCCGATCAGCGACACTGCGCCGACGATCACGATCACGATGGCGATGACCATGGCAAAAACCGGCCGGTGAACGAACATGTTGCCTTTTTTCTCTGTTGCCATAGCGCTAGAATTCAGGGTTGGTTTTACTCTTGAATTCGATCACCTTCGGTGTGATGACCATATCGCTGCGTACCTTCTGCAGGGCGTCGATCACCACCTTATCGCCGGCCTCAATCCCCCCGGTCACCAGCATGTAATCCCCGATAGGAGGACCTGTAGTGATCTCCCTGGAAGCGATCTTATTGTTCTCATCCACGACATATACCGAGTTTATGCCCTGCATCTCCATGACGCAGCGCAGGGGGATCAGGATGCCGTCTGTGACCGTCAGGGCAACGAACCTCAGCTTGGCATACATGCCGGGCCGCAGGATCAGTTGAGGGTTGGGGAAGCTGGCCTGGACAAGGATCGATCCCGTGCTGGGGTCGACACTCCGGTTGATAAAGTCGGCCAATCCCTTGTGTTCGTATACCGAACCGTCGGCAAGGATCAGTTCGATACCGGGTGTCCGGGCAGGCCGCGTTTCCCCTTCCGTTTCCTGAGCCTTTCTTTCGTTGAATTCCTTTATCATAAAACGGTAATCCGTTTCAGTCTGGTAAAACCGAACTTTCACATTATCGGTTTGCGATACGGTATTCAGGATCACCGGGTTTGGCTCCCTTCCCACGAAATCGCCCACGCGGGCCTCCGTCAGGCCGATGATCCCGTTGATCGGGGAATAGATCTTCGTATACCCCAGTTCGATCTGCGCCGACCGGAGGTTGGCCCTGGCCGCTTCCAGGGAAGAGACCGATGCATCGTACTGGGCCTGGGCAGCATCGAGGTCGCTCTTGCTTACCGCATTCAGTTCTGCGAGAGGCTTATACCTGTTGAGGTCGCTCCCGGCCTTCGCAAGCATCGTCTTCGCCTCGGCAACCTCACTGTTTTTTGCATTCACCTTTTCTTCGAAAGGCCGCGGGTCAATACTGTAAAGCAGTTGACCCTCCTTAACCTCCGAACCTTCGTCGAAGTACAGGCCCTCGAGGAACCCTTCCACGCGGGCACGGATGGGGATGTCTTTTTCCCCGTAAATTTCGCCGATGTATTCCCGGTAAACGGGAACGTCCTTTTGCAAGGCTTCAACTACGGTTATTTCGGGAGGAGCAGGGGCTTCCTGTTTTTTGCTGCCGCAAGAGGCGAGGATCAATGTCCCGGCAACCGCCGCGAACATGATGGTGGGGATTTGGATGCGCATACTGACGATCTACGTTTGTTTGTTTTTATATGACGAATATAATACAAATACAGCGTGTGTGCGCTAACTAATTTTTTTTGCTTAAAGAATGTTATTTCAGGGTCATGGAAGCCAGCCGTTCAGCATATTTTTTTATTGCGTGGGGAAACAGCCCGCGAGCCATGATCAGCTTGCGGTTCTCTTCGAAGATCTCCGGTGCCCGTTTGGCGAGCCCCTGCAAAGCTGCGGCTGTTGTGCCTTCAGCCAGGATCACCCCGTTCCTGCCATGCCCGACCCAGGCCCTGTTGTCGGGCAGGTCGGAAAGGATGGGGATGCAACCCCAGGCCAGGGCTTCGAGCAGCGACACCGACAGGGCATCGGTGGCCGGGATGGAGAAATAATACTGTGCCTTCCGGTATATGGCTGCCTGCTCCGGACCTGTGAGGTAACCCTTGAATTCCACCTTCCCGCCCAGGTTCAGTTCTTCGGCCAGGGCCTGCAGTGAATCCATCTGGCTGCCCTCGTTGGCAATGATGAGCCTGGCAGCCGGGTCATGACCGGAAATATCCCGGAACAGACGCAGCACCCTGTCGATGTTTGAATTATTGTTTAACGTCCGGTTGGAGAAGTACAGCGAAAGGTCCTTATCCGAAAAAGATGCTTCGGGAAGGCCATCCAGTCCGAAGGGAAAGGTCATGACTTCCGTTGAGGTCATCTTATTTACGATCCCGCTCACGACTGCCGAATCTGAGGTGATGAGTTGTGCCTTTCGCAGGGCGAATCGTGTGATGGCCGCATACAAGGCATTTTTCCCTGGCGTGACCAGGATGTCGGTGCCCCAGGCCGAGAGCACCAGGATAAATTTCTTGCGCAGCAGGGTCCTTGCCAGGGCGGCCATGAATCCGTGGCTGGTCACATAATGGGCATTGACAATGTCGGGGGATGTTTTCCTGATGATCTTCATCAGGGGCAGGAGGGTGCGGAAAAAAATGAGATTGCCTCCCGACTCCTTCACCTTCAGGTTGAAGGTAAAGATCCGCTCTGCGGGGATCATTCCCTTGATCTCATCCGAAACCCCCTGCGAGGATACAAGGTAAAGCTCGAAATGCCCGTTAAGGGCATTCACCCATTTCACCACATGCGGGCTCCGGCCATTGCCAAACAGGAGGTATTTCTTCATTTTCCAGGCTTTTCTTCTGCCCAAATGTTGTATAAATCCCTGAGTTCGGGATGATCCCTGAGGTAGCGTTCGTCGAGGTCTTTGGTTGAGCCTGCCACCCTGGCGGGATTTCCGCTCAGGATCGAAAAGTCAGGGTAATTGCCCTTGAGGTAGGTATACGCTGCCACCAGGCAGCCCTTGCCGACCCTGGTGCCTGCGGCGATCACCGAATGCGGGCCGATGAAGCTGTACGGGCCGATCTCCACAGGGCCTTTTTCGTATCCCACAAGGTCTTTTTCTCCCGTGTATCTCCTGCCGTGAAGCCTGATGGAAACATGGCTCGAATGGGTGAGGATGCTCACGTAATTGGTCACCTGGCATCCTTCTCCAATATTGATGCCGTTGCAACTGTCGATAAAGTTGTAGTGGCCGATGAAAACATGGTCGCCCAGCATGAGCTTGTCCCGGCAACCGATATGCGTGGTGTTGCTGACCCTGGTATGGGGCAGGTAGGCTCCTCCCGGCAGCTTATAGCCATAGAGCATGGCAGGCCTGCCCGAATGCCTTTTGATGAAGTTTTTTATTGAATTGAGCAATCTCATGTTTTCCGATAAGTGGTTTCCAGCCTGACGGTTTACGCAAAGATAGTGATTTTAGTTTGCCGTACTCATGCCTTTTCCCCTGCCCGAAAT
>CAZHYA010000020.1:10665-18227 GCA_964536525.1 uncultured Bacteroidales bacterium
CCCCTTCTGAGCCACGTATTCGAGGGTCTTTGTGAGGGGGGTGTGGAGATTACCAAGACGGGCGGCGGCAAAAAGTGCGAGGTAGAGGGTTTGGGTGATGCTGACCAGGTAAAAGCCCGTGATCAGGTCGTCGGCGACAAGCCCGCCATAGAGCAGCGACCCGAAGATCAGTGCGATGCCCGGCAGGCTGAAAAGGAACAGTTCTTTTTGCCTGTTGAGGATCATGGGAAGCTGTGTCAGCGGCTGGGTGATGAACTTCATGAACAGCCAGGGTGAGAGCACCTGTGCATACACCCCGGCGGGGCGCCAGGGCTGCCCCAGAACGAAGGCAAAGATATCGGGACCCCACAGGATGATGAAGAGGAATATCGGAAAGCCAACCGCTGCTGAGCCCAGCAGCGTTTGCAGGCTGAACCTCCGAAGGTTCCCCCCGTTGCGATGAATGACCGAGGCCTTCTGGTAGAAGGTCTGGGATATGGCGCGTCCGATGAACGAAAGGGGTACCGTGAGGATGCGGAAGGTGCGGGAATAGAACCCCAGCAGGATGTTGTTGAAAAAATAGGCGATCAGGAAGCTGATGCCGCTGTATTGGGCCGTATCGGTAAAGATATACAGGGCGTTGACCTTCGGAAATTCGGCATATTCCCGTGCCATCGACTGCATGCGCTTACCGGTGACCTGGCCGAGGGCGTGGCGGTCGATCCGGAAAAAGCGAAGAAGAAAATATGCTGCAGAGGCCACATTTCCGAGTACCTGAGCCCATATAAGCCCTCCCGGCCCCATGCGCATAAAGCCTGCGCCTATGCCTGCGCCGGCGGCTGTGCCGCTCTGGGTGATCCTGGCGATGGAGACCTTGCGGAAGTTCATCTTCCTGCTGAACCAGTAGTTGAGTGTCTGTGTGAGCCCGGTAAAGAACACCACCAGGGGGACCAGATAGAGGTATGATGAGATGGAGGGGCTGTTGAGAATGTGGCAGATCGGGCTGTTAAAGATCCATACCACCAGCAGTGAAAGGATGCTTGTGGCTATGGTGACAAAAAATGACAAGCCCGCCAGGTTTACAGCATCCTCGTCTTTTGAGGGAAGCATAACGGCCAGCTCGTACCTTCCCGTGGCCACGATGGCAAAAAGCGAACTGATGGAGATGAACAGGGCCAGCAGCCCGAAATCTTCCGGCGGGAACAGCCTTGTGAGCACAGGCTCCGCCAGCAGGGGAATGAGCTGTGCCAGCGTATTGCCCGAGACCAGCGTCAGGGTGTTCCTGATATATTCAGAATTGAGGATACGGTTCCACATCCGGGCAGTGTTGCAGAAACAAAGATAAAAGAATCGGCATTACCTCAGGCCGAACAATTGTTCAAGCCTTGTTTTTAAATAGCCGGGCTCGGGGTTGGCATCAAACACCAGTGAGGGCTTAAGGTGATAAAGTTTGTGGGTGTTGATAAATCGTTCCTCTCCGCCCCCGGTGATGTTGAGCATGATGAGCGAATCCTTCCCGACCAGGCCTTCCCTGACGGCATTGACCAGTGAGGCGGTGGCGATAGCGGCTGCGGGATGGATGTCGATGCCTTCGGTTTCTTCAAACAGCCGGGCTGCCTCCATGGCTTCCTCGTTGGAGGCCAGCAAGACATCGCCTCCGGCATCTTTCATGGCATCGAAAAGCCCACCGGTCAGGGAATAGGGTGGTTTACGGTTCGACAGCACCTTGGCCATGATCTGCTGTACCTGCTTCCTGGCGTGATCTTCATCCAGCGGAAGCATATCCCTCGACCCCGCCTTCCAGGCATCGTAGATGGGGGTGAACGGCTTGTTTTGCGAGACCATCAGCTTCATCTTCCTGTTGCCGAAGCGCCCGTCGGCGATCAGCCTCAGGTTGGCCTCCCAGGCGGCGATGGCCCCTGTTCCGCTGCCAATGGCCTGGAAATAATACTCGGGGATCTCACCGATGGTGGTTACCGCCGAAAGCACTGTGGTGCCCATGCCGTCGCGCCGGGCCACATTCCTGGCCCCCCCCTCCGGGATGAAACCGTCGATGCCGCATGCCAGGTTCGACAGGTGGATGGCATCGAAATAATCGCTGCCGCTGCCTGAAACGATAAGTTTCACGTGCTCCCTGATGGGCCGGTCGAACCAGAGCGCGTCGATATTGTCTTCGGGCACGCACAGCAGCAAGGGGATGCCGTTATCGGAGCAGACCCTGGCAAAGGAGCGTGCCGTATTCCCTGCCGAGGCCACCACCAGGATCTTGTCCTGTGAAGGGTCGAGCCTGGCACAGACCGAATAAGCTTCGGTTTCCTTGAAGGAGCAGGTATCCATCAGGGCACCCTTCTCGGGCCAGTAGCCGCTGAAGGTAATATAAAGGTTGCTGAGTCCAAGTACCGCCGACAGGCCTTCGCTCCTGTACGTTACCGGGGGTGAAGAGCCCTTCAGCTCACGCAGCACCGGCAACCAGTTGGCAAAAGTATACAGGCCGTGATCATCTCCTCGCAGCAAAAGCTGCTCCTGCTCGTACTCGGCCCTGACAAAGCCCGGCCGCCCGTTCCCGGGGGGATCGAGGATCCACCCGGTGTCTTCGAATACCTCTCCGGAAATCAGTGACCTCAGCTTGTAATTCGTTTTCTCGGCAAAATTCATGACAGGTTTCTTGGTAAGCACCGCAAAAATAGGAAAAGATTACCGAATTAAGCCTCAACGTCGGGGCCGGATATATTTTTTGTAATTTTAAAATGAAAACGCCAATGCCATGAAAACAATATTATTCGTCGTGATGGCCGCTTTTTTTGCCACGGGCCTTCATGCACAGGTGTACATCGACCCTGCCGATGATACCGACCTCGAAAGCAATACTACCTATGTGATCAACCCCGGCACCTATGCCGTGGCAGACGCCTCCGGCGACGGGGTGCTGCGCATCAACGACAAGGAGAACATCATCATCGATGCTACCGGAGTTACGGTGGAAGGAAGCGATTATTCAGGATATTTCATCAAGATCAACAACTCCTCGAATATTTCCATCATGAACTTCGACATGGTGAAACATTATGATTATGCGGTATATATCACCAATGCCGAAGACATCACCATCAACGGATGCAACTTCAACCATAACAAGGTCGACTCCACAGGTTGGATCTCCATCTGGACCAACTATACCTCGGCGCTTGGCGGCGGGGTGATGATGTACCAGGTGAACCATGCAGAGGTGTATGATAACCAGATGAGGCTGCAGAACGACGGGGTAGCCCTTTACCATTGCGACAATATCGACATCTGGAACAATGATTTTTCGTGGAACACCTCTTTCGGGATCAGGATGTATTTTACCGATTCCTGCCACATCCATCACAACAACTGCTCGCATGTGAACAGGCCCTTCACCAACCCCAGCGATTGTGCCGCCCTGCTGGTGCTGGTATCGAATGAGAACCTTGTGGAGCACAACGACCTGAGTTATTCCGGCGACGGGGTCTTCCTGGGGCAGTATGAATATTCAAACATTCCGAACAACAACATTTTCAGGTTCAACGAATGTTCCTTCTCCCCCCATAACGCCATTGAGGCAACCTTCGCCGATGGCAATGTTTTTTATGGTAACAGGTGCAATTACAGCCATTACGGTTTCTGGCTCGGGTATTCGTTCAATGCCCTGGTCGACAGCAACGAGATCATCGGGAACCAGTATTCCGGCATTGCCATCGACAGGGGGTTCAACAATACCATCACCGGCAATATCATCTCTGAGAATCCCAATGGCATAGAATTATGGGAAGGCGACGGCATTCCTCCATACCAGAACCAGTATTCGCATGATTATCTCATCAGCGGGAACCTGATCGAAGGCAATACCCTGGCTGTTACGGCCGACAATACGGAGCACCTGGTGCTGAAGGACAACATTATCATTTATAATGAGAATGGCGTGAGATTGTCGGGAGATGTGGCAGATGACACCCTCACCGGGAATGTCTTCGACAACACCTGCATGTACCATATCGAGAACAATTCGCCTGCAGATATCATGGCCCGCAATAATTCGCTGGGTTTTACCGATGAGGCGATGATCGCCTGCAACATCTGGGACAAGAACGACAACCCTGCACTGGGCGAGGTGGTCTGGCATCCCTATGTTCCGGTTCCCGACCCTGTGGTCGTTACCGGGCCCCTCGACGACATGGCCGAGGAACCGGCTAGATGGTATGCGTACCCTGAGGCTTGCTGGGGATACGATTCCAATTTCGCGGCCATCACATACTGGGATTATTCGGATTACGTCGTAGGAACGGCTTCCATCCATCACGAAACGGGCAACGGTTGGGATGTAGGACTGCATTACTGGCCCGAAGGGGATACCCTCAGGTCGTGGTCGCTCACCCTGGCCGACACCCTCAAGTTCTGGCTCAAGACCCTCAACAATACCGGCTACGGGTTCCAGTACCACCACGTGAGGGTCGGCAACAACTGCGGGGGGTATTTCAAATATACCGGGAGTGCAGCTCCGCTCAATGCAGCGCAAAACCAGTGGAAGCTCATCAAGGTGCCCCTGGCGGGCGGAGGTTCGCCGTATTCATACACCAAATCGCAGATCGGGGAGGTTTCGCTCTCGGAGATCAACTTCGTGTCGGTCCATGCCGACACCTGGGATTTTGGTTTCGAAATATGGCTCGACGGGGTGCATTTTACTTCTTTTGGGGTTGGTGAAGAAGAAATGCCCGGTGCCGGAGCGATGGAGGTGGCTGTCTTTCCCAACCCGGCCGGCGACATGGTCACGGTGCTGGTCGGCGGGGCCGATGAAGCGGTGAATTGCAGGCTCTACAATGCCTTTGGGGAGGAGGCGATCCCGGCAGTGCACGGCTTATCTCCTTCAGGTGGGAACATCAGCCTGGGCGGACTGCCTTCTGGCATATATTACGTTACTGTGCAGTCGGGTAAGCGTTTTTATACCGGAAAGGTGCTCAAACGCTGATAATAGCCCGGCATAAGTTCATGAAAGGGATATTCTTTTATTTGTGTAATAAAAACCAGCACTTATGAACCTGATCAAAACCGAGATCAATGATGCCATTGGCACCATTTGCTTTAACAATGATGAAAAACGCAACTCCCTGAGCAGATCCCTGATGGAGCAGTTCCTCCGTGCTTTCGACCTGATGCGTACGGAAAAAGTCCGCGCCGTAGTCCTTCGGGCCAATGCGGGTGCAAAAGTATGGTGTGCCGGCCTCGATATTGCAGAATTACCTGAACCGGGAAAGGATCCCCTGTTTTATCACCACCCCCTGGAAAAGATCATGCGAAAGATACAAAAGTTCCCTGCCCCTGTGATCGCCATGATCGACGGCAGCGTATGGGGAGGGGGTTGCGACCTTGCTTTTGTATGCGATATCCTCATCGGAACAAAAAATGCCAGTTTTGCCATCACCCCGGCCAGGATCGGTGTGCCATACAACACCACCGGGATCGTGCATTTTCTCAATATGGTGGAACTGAATATCGCCAAGGAAATGTTCTTCACGGCCAAACCCATCAGCGCCGGGAGAGCGGAGAACCTGGGCATCCTCAACCACCTCGTCGAGCCCGAAGAGATAGAAGGCTTTACCTTCGAAATGGCCGGCGGCATTGCGGCCAACTCACCGCTCAGCATCGCGGTGATCAAGGAACAGCTTAACATCATGGGGGCGGCCAAACCCATCAACCCGGAGTTTTATGAAAAAATCGATGAGCTGCGACAAAAAGCATACAACAGCAACGACTACCGTGAAGGGATAAAGGCATTTTTCGAAAAGCGACGGCCGGAGTTTACCGGAGAATGAAAGGATAAAAAAAGGTTGGCCCGATTGCCTCGGACCAACCTTTTTACCGGTTACATGATTTGTCGGCAGAATGATCAGCTGAACATTGCCCCTGCTCCCAAACCAAAGATCAAAGCAAAAAGGAACAGCACGATGATGCTGAGCACCCATGCCAGCAGTATGGCGATGAATGCTTTTCCCGAACTCGTTTTATAGATTCCCTTAACGATCAGTATCGACAGGATAAGGCCGATGATGAACCCGAGGATGGTCCCGATGAGGGGAATAAAACTAAAGATCAGCGAAATGACATAAACCACGATCATTGAAAGAACGAAGGCCCCTAGGGCCTTGCCGAACGTGTTGTTTTCAATCCCGGCAATTTTTGCCCCGAGCCACAGGAAGAAAGCTCCGATCAAAATGTTGATGACGATCATCAGAATGATAATCCCGATACCTGCTCCTAGAATTTCCATAGTAATGTGTTTTGGTTTTTAGATGGTTTGAATTTCAATCTAAAATAAAGCAAATATCATATTCATGCAATAGTATTACATTATTGTTAATAAGTATTCATGAATTTAACTTGTTATCATGTTAAAATTCAGCCTATTAGCTATATTGTCCTATTTTATGAACTGCCCGGATGTAACCATACTGCCATCATGGGCGATGATTTTGATCCGTAAACCTGTAAGGCACCCGCAGTGATGGGTGCTGCCCCTCCCGGAACAGGGATTGATGGCTGCAGCAAGGACGATATTTTTTTAGTATCTTTGTTAATGTATTAAACCTGAAACCACAAAGCAAATGATGAAACCCGGGAATACACCAGTCCTGATATTCGCTTTAATCCTGCTTTTAATATTTGCACTCGATGCCTGCAAGAAAAAAGATGAAGCTGAAGGCATCGATAAGCAATTGCTCGATATGGCAAAGAACTCCAGTGGTTTTACATGGTATAGGAACGATGCTTCACTGCTTGACCGGAGCCAGGGTAGCGGGCACAATTATCCTTTTTTTCGCACAAGATATAACCAGGTTGCTGCTTCCATGCTCGACAGCTCGGGCATGATCATGGACAGCATCCTCTTCCCCGATGGATCACTGGTCGTAAAAGATCTGTACAGCGATGCCTCGACGCTGGCACGATATGCTGTTTTGTACAAACAGTCGAACAGCTCCTATGCCGATGATCAAGGATGGATATGGGGGTATATCAATGCTGATGGTACGGTTGCGGTGAGTGCTGAAGAGAAGGGCCAGCAATGTATTACCTGCCATTCGCAGGAAGGGAATATTGATTACATGCTGATGAACAAATACTTTCCGTGATTCGGATGCACTCCTTGATCCCTTATCTTCTTTAACAATAACTCCAAACTCTTCACTGCTTTCCCCCCTTTCATTTCTGACAATTTACCGATAGTGGGCACTACCTTGGTAACACTGGCCGCACCGGCCTTTTCTGCTTCATTGATCACAATGCCGAGGATATTTTGTGCTACGGATACTTCATGCATGGCTGCAGGATATGAAATAATATGATTGCCTGCCGCTTACTGTCAACTGGATATTGCGATCCGGGATCCAAATGAAATTATAGGCAAATATTTGTTTCAACCTGTTTCTTTTTGTAAATTAGAAGCTGATTATAGTTCATTATTTGCCAGGCTTTACTAAATAAATTGATCCAGTGAACCATCCTTCCGTTTCTCCGGCCCGGCGTATGATCAGTAACCCAAACCTTAATCCCATGAAAAAGATTGTTTT
>CAZHYA010000021.1:0-15499 GCA_964536525.1 uncultured Bacteroidales bacterium
ACACCATAAAAAAAAACAAACTTAAATAAGGGTAAATGGAAAACTTAGTGTACTATTTAAAACAAATGCTCATGATCCCCCTAAAAAACAACAGGCTGTTTCTCATCGTGCTGCTGGCTGCAGTCCTGTTCGCGGGATGTAAAAAGGATGAGCCGGAAAAAGCCAAACCCGATTCCACCCCGGTACAACAGTTGTCGAGAGACGACAATTCGGTGGAGGAGAACATGGACGAGGCCCTCGTTGATGCCGGACAGGTCGTGGCCGGTTCAGGAAAATCTGCAATTATGGGAATCCCCTGCGGGGCCACCCTGGATTCGACCTACCTGGTGAACGACACCATCGTTTACCGGCTCACCTACGACGGCTTGAACTGTGCACAAACCAAGTATCGCACAGGGTCGGTACTGATCAAGATCAAACAGAACACCCACTGGATCTTCCCGGGAACCTTCATCACCATCGAATTTTATGATTATGAGGTGCAAAACCTGATCGGCAACCACACCATGGTCATCAACGGCATGTCGCAGATCGAAAATGTGAACGGTGGTATCATCGAGCTGCTGGGCAACGGGTTCAACGCCATCATCCATAGGAATCTGGCCCACATATACGTGGTTTTTAATGGCCATCAGCCACGCGAATGGCACCTGGCCAGGATGATGGTCTACAGCGGCAACCCGGGCAACCTCATGCTGGCCGTCAACGGCTTTGGCAGTGAGCAATCGTATACCAACCTGCTCTCCTGGGGCACCGACCGGTCGGGGAAGAAATTCTATACCCAGATAGGCGAATCGGTGCTGTTCAGGGAGAGCTGCCAGTGGCAGCCATATGCGGGTGAAGAAATTTATACCATCCCGGAGATCAACCTCAAGGCAACCGTTACCTTCGGCTTCAACAGCAACAACCAGGCCATCACCGGTTCGGAATGCCCTACCAGGTACCGGATCCAATGGCAGCAGCACGGCCATTCCGGAACAATATTTTTACCCCTGTATTAATCAAACAACAAACCACTAACCATAAAACAAACCCTTATGAAAACACGGAAATTGATCTTAACCATGCTCATGCTTGCAGGCCTGGCCATCCTTTACACCGGCTGCAAGAAAGATGAGGACACGAACCCTGACCCACAGCAACAGGACAAAGAGTTGAACGCCGCCAAGGATGATGCTTTGGCCGACAAGCTCTTCAGTGAGCTGACCGACATCACCGACGAGGCCATGCGCGGACAGGACAAATCATACAAGGACGCCATGCTCGACACCATCTTCATGGGGCCCTGCGTGACCGTGACCATCGACACGCTGAGCTTTCCGTTCACGGTAAGCATCGACTTCGGCCCGACGAACTGCCTTTGCAACGACGGCAAATGGCGCAGGGGCATCATCAATGTTGAACATACCGGGCCATACTGGGCTGCCGGCACGGTGATCACCACCACGCTCGACAATTACTTCGTGAACGACCACCAGGTGCTGGGCACCAAGATCCTGACCAACCAGGGGCTGAATTCTTCCGGAAACCCTACCTGGACGGTACATGTCGACGGCCAGGTGATCAAGCCCGACGGCGGGGTGATCGACTGGGTCGGCGACCGCATGCGCGAATGGAGCGAAGGCCATAACACTCCTTTCATCTGGTGGGACGACACCTACATGCTCACCGGCACCCACACCGTGGCAGCCTCGAACGGGGAGACGCTCACGGCGACCATCACCCAGGGACTGGAATTTTCGCTGAACTGCTACTGGATCAAGAGCGGCGTAATCGAGATGCAGCATTCGGCACTCCCGTTGATCATCCTTAACTACGGACCCGGCACCTGCGACGATGACGCCATCGTCATCATCAACGGCGTCGCCTATCCCATCAAGCTGTAACCTTTTCTTCCCGCCGGGAAGCGGGACCTCCATACACTCCAATTGCACGGACAAAGGCCTCTACGCAGGGGCCTTTTTTTGTCTGTATGCCGGATGCTGGTTACTGGCTGATGGCAGCTAGTTACTGGTGGCCGGTTGTGATGATCAAAAACTCAGCACTTAAAACTCAACACTCAACACTCCAATAACCTATCTTTGTGAAACAAATCAGCATCATGCCAAGAATACTTGTGATCGTTTCCCTGATCCTGCTTTCCTCCTTTTCAAGGGCCCAGTTTATCCGTGCCGACTACAGGAAGGCCGAGGCCATCTTTCACCGCCCGCTGGCAATAGCGCTTTTTGATGTGAGCCGGAGCGAGAACCCTTGCGACTCAGCATATAAAGCCTGGTATAACGGGGTGATCAGGGAGGTGCTGCCCCCGCTATGGCAGCTGAACGACACGGTGATCTTCATGGAAAGCAGGACGATCAATTCGATCATGGCCTCCAGGGATAACGACTATGCGGTTTTCTCGGCCGGCATGACCTTTGAAGGTCAGCAGAGTGCAGGCGACATTTTCTGGTTCAGGTCTTTCACCTTTATGCTTTTCCTGTCGGAAGACGGAAAAAAGCTTGAGTCGGAAATGGTGAACCGGAGCTCACCGCTGATCACCGACATGGAGTCGGGCGGCCAGCTTCTCAGGGGACGCTATATCTTCAAAATCTCCTTTGCCGGGCAGGCACTTTCGGTAAACGATCTTAGATTTGCCATACACCAGTTCAACAGCAGGGTAAATCTTGCCCTGGAAAAGCAATACCCCAAAAAGGGCATTTATGCTGACAAAATACCGAATACACTCACCGCTTCGCTCAAACAGAAAACACTGCTTATCCCCTTTGATCTTGATGAGGAGCAGGATCATGAAAACATTTCGGCCGTTTATCGTTACCCCTTTCGCATAGCCTCGCACGAAGAGATCGAAACGGCCATTGCTTCCAGGGCAGAAGGTATGGCCTACCTGCATTACCTCTGGTCGGACCGGGAGCATATGTTCCTTGGTGCGGTCATTGATTGTCAGAGTGCTGAAGTGCTGGCCTTTCTGAAACCCAATGCTGCAAGGCTTCAGGATCATGACTGCCTGCCCCCCGGAACCTCATACAGGACCATGCTGCGTATGAAAGCAGGGAAATTGAAGGGCCTGGAGCGGATGATCAGGTGAGCTGGTCTTGTTGCACTAAAAATGCGCTAAGCATGAAAGAAGATAAAACATTTGCCGGATCATACCTTGTGCGCGTGGGCGATATCAATTACGGAGGGCATATGGGCAACGACAAGGCGTTGTTGCTATTCCACGATGCCCGCTTGCATTTTCTTGCCGGACACGGTTTCTCGGAGCAGGATATCGGCGGGCCGGGGATCATCATGGGAGAAGCCCACGTATATTTTAAAAAAGAGGTGTTCAGGGGCGATGAGCTCAAGGTTTATATCCATCTCGAGAATGATCGGGAGCTTTCCTTCGTGATTCATTATACCGTGATGCGCGATGAAACGGTGGTGATGACCGGAAACACCCGGATGATCGCCTTCGACTACCGTAAGCGAAAAGTGGTCAAACTCCCCGAAGTCTTTACCCGGAAGGTCATGTCCTGAAAGTTTCAGGATTGCCGCCCGGTTATTTCCCGAAATAGTATTTCAATCCGAGATCGAGAAAGAAGGCCTTGTTGCGGATGCTTTCAAGCCCGAAAGTTTCGGGCTCCTTATCGTACACGTATGAAAAATCATACTGGTGGGTAAAGATGGCTGCCAGGCCGATCCTGCCGAAACCATATTCTATTCCCAGGCCGTATGACAGGCCGAAAAGGGCATCGCTCATTTCTTCTTCGATCACTTCGAGCGACAGGTCCGAATCGTACGACAACATGTAATCGAGACGCGGGCCTCCGAAGATAAATGGTGTCACCGGTCCAAATGCTTTGCGCACCTTGAGCAGGAGATTCAGGTACGCATAGTTGAAAGTCGACCTGAAAATTTTGTATTCTCCCGTGCCTTCGGGCTGGCCGGCGGTTGACAGTTGAACCTCGATAGCATACCCTTTCTGCGAAATGCCCGTTTCAGCCAGCATGCTAAGCCAGGGATGCTGAAACAATTCGAGGCCAAGGCCTGCATGCATACGTGCATGATACAAGGTTTTTTCATCCCCGTTGACATTCTTGTAATTCCAGTCCTGTTTTGCCCACACGGCACCGCCTATCAGTCCGATGCTCTTCACGAACTGGGCCTGTGCCACAACAGTGGTTGCTAAAATCATAAGAAAAAGGGATACGGATCTCATCTTCATGATCATAGAATTAAGTTATACCATAAATTAACTGATCATTTCAAGATCCGGGCAGGAGTTAAGGTCATGATAAAAATAGGAAAATTCCCTGAGAAAAACAAAAATCCCATCGCTGCCGCCTAAGGCCTGATATGCGATGCCGGCAGCTCGACATACACCGATTGCCCGAGACCCTCGATCTCTATCTTCACCTTCTTTTTTCCCATGATCTCGATCAGTTCACCGCTGATCCCCTTCATGGGGCCACCAATGATCTGGACCGTAGCCCCGGGAACGATGTCGAGTTCAACATCCGGAAGTTGCTCGCCTGACAGCACGAAATGCCTGATGGCTTCGATCTGCTGTGGGGGGATGGCCACCGCCCTGCCTTCAAAGGTGACAAAACGCACGACAGCGGCAGTGTTCAGGACTTCAAAATACTCGGACTGGGCAATGTGCACGAACACGTATGACCTGAACAGAGGTTCCTCGACCCACTTTTTCCGGTCGCTCCATTGTTTCAGGGTCTTTACCAGCGGAAGGTATGTCTCTATGCCGGTTTTCTGCAGCCATTCGCTCACCTGCTTCTCAGCCCTTGAGCGGGTGTAGACGGCATACCATGTCTTTGCACCTGTATTTGATCGAATTTCCAAGATGAAGGAATATGGTCAGGTTGAAGTGGTTCAGATATTGATGGTTTTCAATATGGGATGATAATCTCCTTTCAGTCCCAGGGCTTTTGAAGTCCTGATGTTATGCACGATCTCGATGCTCTTACGGGCCTCGTAGATGCCAAAGCCGTTACCCTGCATGATGTTCCGGTAACTTTCGGTATGCAGGTCGGTAAATCCCCCGCTAAACTCTATCTCTTCCCCTTCCATTGTGATGGACCGGTAGGTGCTGAGGCCCTGGGCCCTGGCCTCGGCGGGGATGGTCTCATTCCTGAGGCTCAGGTACCAGCGTATGCGTGCCTTCTCAAGCTCGAGGAAGCCTGCCGCGGTGTCGGACTCCGACACGTGTACCATGTTGCTTCTGACGCTGCCGAATATCCAGGTGAGCATATCGAAAAAGTGCACGCCGATGTTGGTGGCCACGCCCCCCGACTTGTGTGGATCGCCTTTCCAGGAAATGAAGTACCATCTTCCCCTGCTGGTGATATAGGTGAGGTCGAGATCGTAAACCTTTGACGCAGGTCCCTTGTCGACCTGTTCCTTCAATTTGATGATGGACGGGTGCAGGCGCAGCTGGAGGATGTTGAAAATGCTTTTGCCCGATTCTCTCTCTATTTCGGCAAGTGCATCCACGTTCCAAGGGTTCAGCACCAGGGGTTTCTCGCAGATGGCATTGGCCTGGTTCCGCAATGCCAGCCTGATATGGGCATCATGAAGGTAGTTGGGCGAGCATATCGATACGTAGTCGATCTTCTGCTCCCCCTTGCGGCGCAGCTTGTCCATGTGGCGGTCGAACCTTTCCGGTTCGGTAAAAAAGGCCGCCTCGGGGAAGAAGCTGTCGATGATGCCTACACTGTCGAACCTGTCGAGGGCCGCCACGAGGGTATGGCCGGTATCCTTGACGGCCCGCATGTGCCTGGGAGCGATGTATCCTGCAGCCCCGATCAACGCGAAGTTGTATGCCTTATCCTTACTTGCCATGGTGCGTTTATTTTATTTTTTCTATATAATCGCCTTTCAGTATGTATTGTTCTTTGCTTTCCGGACAAACGGCCCTGCCCTCTTCGTCGAAGCGCAGCCTGTGGCCGTATTCGCTCATCCAGCCTGTCTGCCTTGCCGGGCAGCCCATCATGAGGGCATAGTCGGGCACTGAGGTGGTTACCACCGCAGCGGCGGCGATGAAGGCGAAGCGCCCGATGTCGTTACCGCAAACAATGGTGGCATTGGCCCCTATCGACGCCCCCTGTTTTACCAGGGTGCGGCTGTATTCACCTTTCCTGACCACGGCGCTGCGCGGATTCCTGATATTGGTAAACACCATGGAAGGGCCCAGGAAGACATCGTCCTCACAGATCACGCCCGAATAGATGGAAACATTGTTCTGCACCTTCACATTGTTGCCCAGCACCACGTCGTCGGCAATAAAAACATTCTGCCCGAGGTTGCAATGCTCACCCAGGATGCTTTTCCCCATGACATGACAGAAATGCCAGATCTTCGTCCCCTTGCCGATGCGTGCCCCTTCGTCGACAATGGCGCTCTCATGGCAGAAGTATTCTTTTTCCATAGCCTCTATTTATGTTCTTATAACAAAAGTATGAATAAGGATCATATGGTGTATCAAATTATGGATCAAGGCCGCAGGGGGATTTGATTTCAGGTGTTAAACGATCATTCCTGCACCGACGGTGGTGTTGGTAGCCTCATCGATAAGGATGAGCGCACCCGTTTTCCTGTTTTGCCTGTAGGAGTCGAAAAACAGCGGCTTGGTGGTCCGTAGCGACACCCTGGCAATTTCGTTGAGGCCGATGCTCTTATCGTCGAGCACCTTTTCGAGCGTATTCACATCCACCTTATATTTCACCTCCTTCACCAGGCATCGTGCATCGGCGGTGGTGTGTTTCACGGCATATTTTCCGTTGGGGATCATGGGCTTTTCGCTCATCCAGCACATCATGATGTCGATATCCTGTCCTACATTGGGCCCGTTGTTCTCTTTCACGATCATGTCGCCCCTGCTGATGTCGATATCATCTTCGAGGGTGATGACGACCGACATGGGCGGGAAGGCTTCTGAAAGCCGGTCCTTGTAGCTCACGATCGACCTGATGGTGGAGGTAAACCCCGACGGCAGCACTTTCACCCTTTCGCCCACCCTGAATACGCCTCCGGCCACCCTACCGGCATAGCCCCTGAAGTCGTGGAACTCGTCGCGTTGCGGCCTGACCACGTACTGCACCGGAAAGCGGGCGTCGATGTGGTTGTGGTCGCTGCCAATATGAATGTTCTCGAGGATAAACCTGAGGGTGCCGCCCTGGTACCACGGCATGTTCAGGGATTTCTCCACCACGTTGTCGCCTTTCAGCGCGCTGATGGGCACAAAGCGTACATCCTTCACGGCCAGCTTGGCGGCGAAGGCCTTGAAGTTGCTCCTGATCTCCTCGTATGCTTCTTCTTCGTAGCCCACAAGGTCCATCTTGTTCACACATACCACGATATGAGGTATCTGCAGCAGGGAGGCGATGTAGGTATGGCGGTGCGACTGTTCGGTGACGCCGTTCCTGGCATCGATGAGGATGATGGCCGCATTGGCCGTGGAGGCCCCGGTTACCATATTCCTGGTGTACTGCACATGCCCGGGCGTATCGGCAATGATGAATTTACGCTTTGGTGTGGCAAAGTAGCGATAGGCCACGTCGATGGTGATACCCTGTTCGCGCTCGGCACGCAGGCCATCGGTGAGCAACGAAAGGTCGACGGTTGCGTTGCCCTTTTTTATCGATGCGCGCTTCACCGCCTCCATCTGGTCCTCAAAGATCGACTTGCTGTCGTAAAGCAGCCTGCCTATCAGGGTGCTCTTGCCGTCGTCGACGCTTCCTGCCGTGGTGAAGCGAAGCAACTCCATGTCGAGGTATGCCTTGCTTGAGAATTCCTTTTCCTGCATGATAATGCCTTTGTTTTCACTCATTGTTCATATCCCCCTGCTTAAAAATATCCTTCTTTCTTGCGGTCTTCCATGGCTGCTTCGGAGCGCATATCATCGGCCCTTCCGCCCCTTTCGGTAACCCTGGTGGCAGCGATCTCCTGTATGATGTCTTCCAGCGATTCGGCCATGGAGGCGGTGAGGCCGGTACATGAGATATCGCCGATGGTGCGGCACCTGACCCTCATGCGTTCCACCTTCTCCTCGGGCCTGCGCTTCATGAACGGGGCGGCGGCCAGCAACACCCCGTCGCGGTTGAATACCTCACGCTCGTGGGTGTAGTAAAGGCTCGGGATATCGATGTTCTCCATGTAGATATATTGCCAAACATCCATCTCGGTCCAGTTGCTGATGGGGAACACCCTGAAGTGCTCGCCTATATTTTTCTTTCCGTTGAAGATATTCCACAACTCGGGGCGCTGGTTTTTGGGGTCCCACTGGCCAAATTCATCCCTGTGGGAGAAGAAGCGCTCCTTGGCCCTGGCCTTCTCCTCATCGCGCCTGCCGCCGCCAATGGCAGCATCGAACTTATATTTCGCGATGGTGTCGAGCAGTGTGGTGGTCTGCAGCAGGTTGCGGCTGGCGTTGTAGCCGGTCTCTTCGACCGCACGGCCCTGGTCGATGGTCTCCTGCACGGAGCCGACGATAAGCTGTGCGCCGATCTTTTCGCAAAGTTCATCACGGAAGGTGATGGTTTCTTCAAAGTTGTGGCCGGTGTCGATATGCACCAGTGGATAGGGTATTTTGGCAGGCCAGAATGCCTTCACCGACAGATGAACGAGCACAATGGAGTCTTTCCCTCCCGAAAACAGCAGGGCCGGCCGTTCAAATTGGGCCGCCACCTCACGCAGCACATAGATCGACTCCGATTCGAGTTCCCTCAGGTGGTTGATGTCGTATTTTTTCATCCGTTCCATAGCTTATTCCGACTTAATCATTCATGGATATGAGCGGGACCACGTGACCGATGATGCGATCCACCGATTCGGCCAGGCTCAGCAGGTCGGTCCTGACTTCCACATCAGGGTTGGCCGGCGGCTCAAAAGCCGCATCCACACCGGTAAAATCCTTTATCTCGCCTGCCCGAGCCTTTTTGTACAGTCCTTTCACATCCCGTTGCTCGCATACCGACATGGGGGCATTGACATACACTCCGATGAAATCATCCTCACCGATAATTTCCTTTGCCATGTTCCTTATTTTCTCCGTGGGGCTGATAAAGCTGTTGATGGTGATGATGCCACAGTTGATGAACAGCTTCGACACTTCGGCGATACGCCTGATGTTCTCCATCCTGTCCTCATCGGAAAATCCCAGGTTGTTGTTGATGCCGGAGCGTATGTTATCGCCATCCAGCACCTGGCATATAAACCCCCTTTTGTGCAATGCCCGCTCTATCCCCCTGGCAACGGTCGTCTTGCCCGAGCCTGACAGCCCGGTAAGCCAGATCACCTTGCCTTTTTGGTTCAACAGCTTTTCCTTGTCGGAACGTTTCAATATTTTATTGAATACGGGAAAAATATGTTTATCCGCTTTTTCCATATATTTGTAGACACGGGAATTTTTTGCAAAAGTAAAAGAAACTTCCCAATAATAAAAGCAAAGACAGGCCGGCCGACCGGTAAGCGCGTATGAATTATTTTGAGATCTCCGTTGTTGTCATCGTCCTCCTGTTCATCATCATTTCCCTTTACCGCAACCTTATTGGCCCCGGCTTCACCTTTTCCATAGGGGTGATCGCCCTCGGGCTCAGTGGCATATTGACTCCCAGGGAGATCATGTCGGGCTTCGCCAATGAGCAGATCGCCATTATCCTGCTCCTGCTCATGATCGGCGATATGATCAGGAAGACCTCGGTGGTGGCCATCCTTTTCGACAGGATGTTCAGAAAGTCGAGATCGTATAAGGGCTTTATGTGGCGCATGAGCCTGCTGGTGGGTGGCTTTTCGGCCTTTCTGAACAACACCCCCCTGGTAGCCATCATGATGCCTTACCTCTACCGCTGGGGCAAAAAAAACAACATCCCCGTGTCGAAGCTGCTGATACCTTTATCGTATGCAGCCATCCTGGGCGGCTGTGTCACGCTCATCGGCACCTCTACCAACCTCATCGTGAACGGCCTGGTTGAAGACCAGACCGTTTTTCCCGATTTTGACACCCTCGGGCTCTTTGATTTTTCCATCGTGGGGATCCCCATGGTTTTTATCGGTGGCCTATACCTGATTTTCTTCGCCGAGCGTTTGCTCCCCGTGAGGAAGGATGCCATGGAAGATTTTTCCACCAAGTCGAGAGAGTACATGGTGGAGCTCATCGTAAGGAAAGGGTCCGACATGGTTGGGAAAAATGTGGCAGAGGCAGGGCTGCGCAACCTCAAGGGACTCTTCCTTGCCGAGATCATCAGGGAGTCGGAGGCGATCAGGCCAGTGTCGCCGGCCACGCTGATCAACGAAGGCGATGTCCTCCTCTTTGCCGGCGACACCCAGACCATTGTGGAAATGATCGACTCCAACTCCGGCCTGCAGCTCTCGCAGGTAGGCATGTTCGTAAAAAAGCCACATACCGAGGTGATGGAGATCGTGATCTCTCACAACTCCACCCTGATCTCCAAGACGGTGAAGGAGACGAACTTCAGGGGAAAATACGATGCGGCCATCATCGCCATCCACCGCAACGGGGAAAGGATAACGGGAAAGATAGGAGAGGTAAGGCTTAACGCGGGCGACGTGTTGCTCCTGCTGGCCGGCGACGATTTCAACAACCTGTCGTCGGAAACACTCGATTTTTATCTCATCTCGAAGATCAAGGATTTCCGCAAACTCGAATGGTATAAGGTTGCGGTTCTGCTTGGCGGCACAGCCCTGGCCATCCTGCTTCACGGCTTCGGGGTGCTTTCGCTCTTTCTGGGCCTTACCGTGTTGCTCATCATCGCCATGCTGCTGAAGATCGCCTCACCCAAAGACATCCACAAGAGCCTCGACCTCAACCTGGCCATCATCATCGCCATGTCGCTGGCGCTGGGCATCGCCATGGTGAAAACCGGAGTAGCACACGGCATCGCCACCTATTTCATCAAAGCTATGGAACCCATGGGGGTGATCGGACTGCTCGGGGGCATCTTTGTCATCACCAACCTGCTGGCCTCCTACATCACCAATAAGGCTGCCGTAGCATTGATATTCCCTATATCCATCACCATTGCCCACGACCTGGGCCTGACCAACCCCACCCCGTTCATCCTGATCGTAGCTTTTGCGGGTGCGGCGAACTTCATAACGCCCATAGGCTACCAGACAAACCTGATGGTATACGGACCCGGCGGATATTCGTTCAAGGACTTCATGAAGATCGGGCTGCCCCTTACCGTGTTGTATATGGTGGTAGCCGTCACAATGCTGTATTTCTATTATCCCGAACTGGGAGCCACCATACCATAAAGGCCTGCCGTGGCTGCGTCCTCAAAATCAAGGGTATGAAACCCCTTAGTAAGCTTTGGAAACATTATTCCGCATTATAACTGCGGAGTATTATACCCTCCGACTTCGTCGGGATTGTTCGACTTACAGATTTCAGTTCGCTCCATTTCTAAAATCTGTTTCTCACGAATAAATTAAACCGGGAATCAGCCCCTGAGAATGCGTTTTACCACACCGGGCTTGTCCATGTCACGGTCGTCGGTGTAATAGCCATAGCCATAGCCGTAACCGTAGCCATAACCGTAGCCGTAGCCATAGCCGTAGCCGTATGAGGTCCTTCCGAGCTTCACATCGTTGATAAGGATGCTGATATGTGGGAGCTCACGCTTTTCGATGTCTTTGATGATAGAAGCAAACACCTTCTTGTTGGTATGTCCCTGCCGGACCACAAAAAGGTTATTGTCGGCATACTTCATCAGCAGAAAGGCATCGGTGACCAGCCCCAGCGGGGGGGTGTCGATGACGATAAAATCGTAGGTCTCCGTGAGGCGCCTGAACATCTCGTCAGTTTTCTCCGAGGCGATCAGCTCCGATGGGTTGGGCGGCACCGGCCCTGCCATGATCACATCCATGTTCTCAACGGGCGAGGGCTGGATGATCTCCTCCAGCGTATGCCTGTTGATCAGGTAAGAGCTGATGCCGGCAGTGTTGGTGAGCCCGAAATCCTGGTATATCTTGGGCTTGCGCAGGTCGAACCCCATCAGCAGGGTCTTTTTTCCGTTCAGTGCGAAGATCGACGCCAGGTTGATGGAGACGAACGTCTTGCCTGCACTTACCATGTCGGAAGTGATCAGGATGGTTTGCTTTTCCTTTCCCTTGGCCATGAACTGCAGGTTGGTGCGTACCGACCTGAAGGATTCGGCGATGGATGACTTTGGCGAACCCGAAACCACCAGGTTAGTGAGCTTGGTACTGTGAAGGATATGACCGATGATGGGATACCTGGTAAGCTTCTCCACGTCTTTCCTGTCCACGATCTTGTCGTTGAAGTAATCGCGCAGGAAGATGAAGAGGAAAGGGATGACAAAGCCGAAGAAGAGGGCGATCATATAGTTGAAGCTCTTCTTGGGCGTGACGGGGCTATGCCCTTCGTTTATGGCCAGGTCGATGATCTCCGAGTCGTTGAAGGTGCTGGCCAGCGATATCTGCGATTCGGAGCGTTTCTGCAGGAGGTAGGTATAGAGTGAATTCTTGATCCCGAACTGCCGCTGAATATTGAAGAATTCGCGGTCGAGGGCAGGCAGGCCGCCGATCTTGGCGTAAAGCTCCTCGATGCGTTCATCGATGGAGTTAATGGTGATGTCGGAGGTGCTGATCACATTGTCGATGCTCACCAGCAGGGTTTGCTTGGCCAGTTTGATCTTCTCGTTCAGGCCCTCCAGGTAAGGGTTCTTGTCGGTGGAGGTGGAGAGGAGCTCCACACGCTGGGCGTAGAGCGAAAGCAGGTTCTGTATCTGACCGCTCACCACATTATCCTCAACGCCGGATCCAGGGGGGATGAGCATACTACCTTCATCCTTCACCACATATTCCCTCAGGTAATCATAATACCTTGCCTTAACCATCAGGGCTGCCTTTTCATTCTGCAACGCATAAAGGTTCGTAAAATAATGGTCGGTCTGTGTTTCAAGGTTCATCACCTTGTTCTCGATCATGAAATTCCGCAGTTCCAGCTCCGAACGGTTCAGGGAGTCCTCGAGCTTGGCCAGCTCACGGTCGATGAACTCTATGGTGTTCTGCGAGGTCTTGTTCTTGTCTTCCAGCTCGATGATGAGGTACTCCCTCATGAGCATATTGAGGAAGTCGGCCATCTTGTTTACGTTGCTGCCCCTGAGTGCCAGCCTGATGATGGAGGAGTTCTGGGCGATGGGCTCAACGCTCACGCTCCTGAAATAACTGGTCAGGTATTCAATGTTGTTGAATAGGAACCTGTATTTCCTTCCTGCAACACTGCCTTCATCATACAGTGCGGTGGGGACCACCGTGAACGAAAAATAGGGCGAAACGATCTTTTCGCCGAAGCGGTGTGTCTCCTCATACTGCAGCAGAGGTACCGACATTTCTGGTACCAGCTCGTGCCTGATGTAATTATAGTAGCGCACATTCTCGCCGTTGGCCCTGAGCCTAAATGCATCGCCCGACAGGGGTTCTATAAAAAAATCGAGGCCTACGGGCTGCGGTATGAGGGAGTCGAAGGCCACTTCGAAAGGGCTGCTTTTGTATAATTCGGTGGTCTTGAAGCTTTCCTCGGCGTAATAGGAAACAAAAAAATCGAGCTTTTTGATGGTGCGGTTCACCACCGTATGCGATTTGAGCACCACGATCTCGTTTTGTATGTTGTTCTGGCTGCGTGCATAGGTGCCCATGCCGATCATGTCCTGTGGATCGATCTTGGCGGGGTCGTTGATGAGCATGCGGGAGGAGATCTCGTAAACAGGCGTGGTATACTTATTGAAGAAATATGCCAGGGTGAGGGCCACCACAATGGCAAGCAGGAAGAAATACCAATACCTGAAGAACTTAAGGAATATGGCCTTGTAATCGACGGATTCCTCTCTCAGGTCAGGATTATACTGGTTTTCTTGTTGGTTCATCAGGGTTAGTTAAAAAAAGTATACAGCAGCAGTATGGTCGACAGTACTGAAAACACCAACCCGTAGGGGAAGTTGGTCGAAACAAACTGCTTGGCCTTTATGGGTTCCGCATAAACGATGTCGTTGGGCAGCAGGTAATAATAGTCCGACTCCAGTATACGCTTGTCGTTGAGATCTACACGTATGACTTTGGAGCCTTTGCCGGTCTGGCGGATGATGGCCACCTTGTTCCTTTTGGCAAAGTCGGTTAGGTCGCCCCCAAGCGAAATGGCCTCGAAGATATTGATGTTGTTCTGGTACACATCGTACTTGCCGGGGCTTTGGAACTCCCCCAGCAGGGTGATCCTGAAGCTGGCCAGCCTGACGATCACCACCGGGCTGACAAGGTATTCCGAAAGTCTTTGCGCCAGGTCGTTCTGTATCTACTCGGCCGTAAGGTCCTTCACATGCATGTACCCCAACGACGGAAAGTGGAAATATCCGGTATCGTTCACCAGGTAGCTGTTGAGGTAAAGGTTGGTCCCCCCGGAGCCTCCCGAAGCCGTGCCGCTAACCTGGTTGAAATAGGTGGTCGACTTTTCTTCCAGGCTGTTGATCTTGATGTAGAGGTTGTCGCCGGGCTGCACCTTGTAGTCGAGGTTTCGCTCATTGACAAAGGAGGTGGTGCTGTCTTCCTCCGGAACGTCCTGCAGGTAGAGGATCTTCTTCTGCGGCACACAGGATGCCAGCATCACTGCTGCACACAACAACAGCCCTAAATATCGATTCATGCTCATCGGTCGTTCTTAAAATGTATTGCCACCCCTGCAAATGTAGTCGTTTTTTCATAAAGCGTACATAAACAGGGGACTGCCGGCATATGATCATGTTAATCAGACATTATACGCAACACTGAAGATTTTGTTCCGGGAAAAACACCTCTCGGTATGGTGTATGCGGGACCCTTTCACCGGGTTCTCGGGGCAAGCTGGTGATTCCTTTAGTGGTTAATTAAGCATTAAGCATTCAAAATTCCCCTATTCCTTTTCTTTTCTTCATTTTTCCATTAAGCCGGCCGGCCTCCTGGAAATGTTTCAACAACCGCTACGCGGTTGAAATCTCTTTATTGCCATCCTTGCTACAACTGATGAACCGCTACGCGGTTCAGCTTTCGTCCTGGATTTGCCAACCACGCCATCTCACAGTCCCATAGTCTCAAAGTCGATTGAGAGGTGCGCGGCCTGCGGTGCATGGCTCTCATGTCTCAAATCTCATTACTCATTTCTCATCCCCCTGTTCCCCGGGCAGCAAAACGGAATTATCCGTACCTTCGCGTAAACATTAAATTCCATGCAATGGTAAACAAGCTCATGGACCCGATCGGGCGGCTGATGGGCCTCCGGTACAAATCGCACCCCTGGCATGGTGTCGACATCGGCAATGAAGCCCCCGAGGTGATCATATGCTTTATAGAGATGGTTTCCACCGACACGGTCAAGTACGAGGTCGACAAGGTGTCGGGATACCTCCGGCTCGATCGTCCGCAGAAATACTCCAATGTGGTACCGGCCCTTTACGGTTTCGTGCCGCAGACTTTCAGCGGTCAGCGTGTGGCC
>CAZHYA010000021.1:15509-18110 GCA_964536525.1 uncultured Bacteroidales bacterium
CTTCTGCATGCAGCGGACCGGCAAAGACGGCATCAGCGGCGACGGCGACCCCATCGACATCTGCATACTCACCGAAAAGGATATCGTACATGGCGACATCCTGGTGAGGGCGAGGCCGATAGGCGGCTTCCGCATGCTCGACGGCAACGAGTCGGACGACAAGATCATCGCCGTGCTGAACAACGATGCGGTGTACGGCAACTACAAGGACATCACCGACTGCCCTGAGCTTATCATCGACAGGATGAAGCATTATTTCCTTACCTATAAGGATCTTCCGGGGCAGGAGAGCAATGTGGAGATCACCCATACCTTCGGCGTGGAGGATGCACATGAAGTGATCAGGCGTTCGATGGAAGATTACAGCAACCGTTTCGACAGGCTCGATTCGGCGCTTTCGGACGTTTAGGAGATCGTGGCCCTGCCGATGAGTGTGGCAGGGGTGCAGCTTTCGATGTGCACCTGCACATAATCGCCTGCTTTATTGTTCCCTGCCGGGAAGACCACCACCTTGTTCTGGCTGTTGCGTCCCATGAGATGGTCGGGCGACTTCTTTGACCGGCCCTCTGCCAGCACTTCGAAGGTCTTGCCGAGGTCGCGCAGGTTGCTCTCGTGCGAGAGGTGCTGCTGCAGGATGATGACCTCCTGCAGCCTATCCGTTTTCACCACATCGGGGATATCGTCGGGAAGTTTCTTATGGGCCAGGGTGCCCGGACGGTCTGAATATTTGAACATGAAGGCATAGTCGTAGCCCACAGCCTGCATGAGCGAAAGGGTGTCGCGGTGGTCCTGTTCCGTCTCCCCGCTGAAGCCCGTGATGATGTCGGTGGAGAGGCCGCAGCCCGGCACATGGCGCCTGATGGCCTCTATCCTTCCGAGGTACCACTCCCTTGTGTATTTGCGGTTCATCTTACCGAGGATGCTGTCGCTGCCCGACTGCACCGGCAGGTGGATGGCCTTGCAGATGTTATGGTTCGAGGCGACAGCCCTGAGCAGGTCGTCGGAAAGGTCTTTGGGATGCGAAGTGGCAAAGCGTACCCGCAGCAGCGGGCTCACTGCGGCCACCTGTTCGAGCAGGGCGGGGAAGGTGGTGGCAGTGCCATGCTGCTCCCAGCGGTAGGAGTTCACATTCTGCCCAAGCAGGGTCACCTCACGGAAGCCCCGCTCAAAAAGTTCCCGGGCCTCGCCGACGATGGTCGCGGGGTTGCGGCTGCGCTCCTTCCCCCTGGTATAGGGCACCACGCAGTAAGCACAGAAGTTCTCGCAGCCCCGCATGATGGAGATGAAGGCCGTGACACCGTTGCTGTCGAGCCGTACCGGGGTGATGTCGTCGTAAGTCTCGGTGGTGGAGAGGATCACGTTGATGGCCTTCCTGCCCCCGGAAGTCTGGTCGAGCAGGGCAGGCAGGTCGCGGTAGGCGTCGGGGCCCACGATCAGGTCGACGGCCTCTTCCTCTTCGAGAAGCTGCTGCTTCAGGCGTTCGGCCATGCAGCCCAGCACGCCGATGGTCAGCGCAGGCTTGTGTTTCTTCAGCATCCTGAGCTCCCGCAGCCGCTGGCGCACACGCTGCTCGGCATGCTCGCGGATGGAACAGGTATTCACGAACACCACGTCGGCCTCGCCGCTGTCGCTGCATACCTCGTAGCCGCCGTCGCGCATGAGCGAAGCCACGATCTCGCTGTCAGAAAAGTTCATCTGGCAGCCGTAAGTCTCGATATATACCTTCTTCAACACTTTCAAAACCATCAGGATACGATTACGGATATGATTATCTTTCAAGATGTTGAATCATACCGTCAGGGCAGCAAAAATACAGAAAAATGGCTGCCCTGAGAGAAACAAATACAGGTAAATATTGTTTCTTGCTTGTCCGTAACATTTTAATTATATTACTTTTGTCCGGATTTTAGGGGGACATTTTTGAATTTTTGGTATTAATAAGTATGGCAACAAAGAATCTGGTTATCGTTGAGTCGCCGGCAAAGGCGCGGACCATTGAAAAGTTCCTGGGCAAGGATTTCACGGTGAAGTCGAGCTTCGGGCATGTGATGGACCTTTCGGAGAGCGACCTTGGGGTGGATATTGAGAACGGGTTTATCCCCCAGTATAAAATTTCAAAAGACAAGAAGAACGTGGTGAGCGACCTCAGGAAGCTGGCTGCCGGTGCCGAGACGGTATGGCTGGCCACTGACGAGGACCGCGAGGGTGAGGCCATCTCGTGGCACCTTGTGAATGCCCTGGAGCTGGACGAGAAGGCGGTGAAGCGTATCGTGTTCCACGAGATCACCAAGACCGCCATCACCGAGGCCATCGAGGCTCCCCGCCGCATCGACCGCAACCTGGTCGACGCGCAGACCGCCCGCCGCGTGCTCGACCGCGCCGACGGCCAACCTGCTTGAAGTGATCGGGCGCGTGCGCGATCTCTTCCCCAAGATTCAAAACGAACTACCCTCCGGTCTTGAAGGCGCGATCGTTTACGACTCCACCAAGTTCGTCACCTCGTCGATCGACGCGGTGGTGAAGACGCTGTTCGAGGCCATCCTGATCGTCACCGCCGTGGTGTTCGTCTTCCTCGGTTCGCTGCGCTCGGTGGTCATACCG